>CBDUCD010000076.1:0-10652 GCA_965365535.1 uncultured Rhodothermales bacterium
CGGAGGCGTTTGCCCGAATCAAAGAAAATCAGATGTTCATCGGGATGCCGTAGGCGACCTTCGTGGCCTCCATCACGGCCTCCGACAGCGTCGGGTGCGGGTGGATGGCGTCCATGATCTCGTGCGCCGTCGTCTCCAGCGTGCGCGCCGTCACGGCCTCGGCAATCATCTCGGTCGCCTCCGGCCCCACGATGTGGCAGCCCAGCAGCTCGCCGTACTTAGCGTCGTAGATGACCTTGACGAAGCCCTCCGTATGGCCGATGGCGCTGGCCTTGCCGTTCGCGCTGAAGGGGAATTTGCCCACCTTGAGTTCGTAGCCCGCCTCTTTCGCCGCCGCCTCGGTGTAGCCGACGGACCCGATCTGCGGGTTGCAGTACGTGCAGCCGGGGATGTTGCGCTTGTCGAGCGGGTGCGGATTTTTGCCGGCGATTTTCTCGATGCAGACGATGCCCTCGTGGCTGGCCTTGTGGGCGAGCCACGGCGCCCCCGCCACGTCGCCGATGGCGTAGATGCCCTCGACGCCCGTGCGCCCGAACGCGTCCACGACAATCGCGCCCCGGTCGGTTTTGACGCCCAGCGCTTCGAGTCCCAGGTTTTCGACGTTGCCCACGACGCCCACGGCGCTCAGCACCTGGTCGCACTCAATCGTCTCGTCGCCTTTTTTGGTTTTGACCTGCACCTTCACGCCGTCGCCCTCTGTGTCCACGCCCTGCACCTGCGCGCCCAGCATCATCTTCACGCCCATCTTTTTGTACGCCTTTTCGAGCTCTTTCGACACCTCGGCGTCCTCGACGGGCACGAGCCGGTCCATCACCTCGATAATGGTGACTTCCGTGCCCATGTGGTGGTAGAAGTAGGCGAACTCGACGCCGATGGCGCCCGCGCCGACGATGACGAGGCGCTTGGGCGGCGCCTGCTGGAGCATGGCCTCTTTGTAGGTGATGACCTTCTGCCCGTCAACGGGCAGCGGCGGGATTTCGCGCGCCCGCGCGCCCGTGGCCACGATGATGTGCTTTGCTTCCACCTTGCGCGCCTCGCCCACCTTTTCGCCGTCCATCGTCTGGGAAGGCTGGACGTCGATGCGGCCCTTGCCCTCGAGCGTGGCCTGGCCCATGATGACGTCGATCTTGTTTTTCTTCATCAGAAAGGCGACGCCCTTGTTCATCTTGTCGGCCACGCCGCGGCTGCGCGCGATGACGCGGGCAAAGTCCGCCTGCGCCTGCCCCGTCAGCCCGTACTGCTCGAAGTGGGCCGCGTACGCCATCAGCTCGGCGCTTTTGAGCAGCGCCTTCGTCGGGATGCAGCCGATGTTGAGGCACACGCCGCCCAGCTTGTTGCGCTCGATGACGGCGGTTTTGAAGCCAAGCTGCGCCGACCGGATGGCGGTTTCGTAGCCGCCGGGGCCGGTGCCGATCACGACGACGTCGTAGGGTGCGTTTGCCATAAGGAGCAGGGGATAGTGTTTGTTGGGGGTCGAACGGTCAAAATAAAATCCGGCCCGTCGGGGGCGCCGGATTGTCTGTGAAAAGCGGCGCGGGCCACAATGCAAACGGGCCTGCGCGAGGGCGATTCGCGCAGGCCCGCAAAAACATCCTCTGGGGCGCCCTTTACTGCATCACGGCCAGCGTTTCGGCGCGGTTCCACAGCGACATGGCCTGCTTCACGGCCTCGTCCTTCGGCATGGCGATGGGGTAGAAAAACTCGCTGCCATACAGGTTGCGGGCGATGTACCCCTTGATGCGCGATTCGAGCGCGGCGCGCTGCCGCACCAGGTCGCCGCGCAGGTGGACGCCCTTGCGCGCGTCCACGGCGGCCGTGTCGTCGGTCAGCGTCAGGCGGTCGTCGGCCTGGAGAAAGGCCACGAACTCGTCCCACAGCGCGGGCGAGACCTGGTAGTCGGCCACGAACTTCTGCGGCGTCTCGCCCCACGTCTGCCGGAGCGCCTGCTCCTGCTTGTCGAAGGTTTCGCGGGCAAAGCGGAAGTCGAGGCCGCGCCGCCCGATGCCGAGCAGGATAGACGACGTGTCGGGCACGACGACGTAGTCGGGCAGAATCCCGCCGCCGCCGAAAACCGTGCGCCCGTGGTCGGTCTCGAACTTGAGCGAGTCGGGAATCGAATCCACGTAATCGCTGGGGTTGAAGGCCGACTTGTTGAGCGAGGCGTACTTCTGGTCGTAGTAGCTCTCGAAGCCCTCGCCGCTCGTGTAGGGCGTCTGGATAAGGCGGCCCGAGGGCGTGTAGTAGCGCGAGATGGTCATCTGGAGCACGCTGCCGTCCGAAAGCGGAAACTGGGTCTGGACGAGGCCCTTGCCAAACGAGCGGCGCCCGACGAGCAGCGCCCGGTCGTGGTCCTGCAGCGCGCCCGACACGATTTCCGACGCCGACGCCGAGTACTCGTTGATGAGCACGATGACGGGCTGCTCCTCGAACATGCCGCCGGGCGTCGAGCGCTCGGTGCTGTTGTACTGCGTGTTGCGGCTCTTGGTGGAGACGATGGTTTTGCCGCCCGCCAGCATCTCGTCGGCAATGCCGACGGCGGCGCGCATGACGCCGCCCGGGTTGTCGCGCAGGTCGAGCACGAGCCGCTTCATGCCTTTCTGCGACAGCTCGCGCATCTTGGCGCGGAACTCGTCGAGCGTGGTCTGGGCAAAGTGTTCGATGCGGATGTAACCCGTCTGGTCGTCCAGCATAAAGGCGCCCAGCACGGTAAAGATGGGGATGCGCGCCCGCGTGATGGTAAACGCGACGGGATCGGAGAGGCCCTGGCGCGCCATGCTGACGCGCACGCGCGTGCCCTCGGGGCCTTTGAGGTGGCGCCGCACGTCGTCCTCGTCGAAGCCCACGGCCGTCGTGTCGTCAATGCCGACGATGCGGTCGCCGGGCAGGATGCCCGCCTTTTCGCTGGGCCCGTCGGCAATCGTCGTGATGACGCGGGCCGTGTCGTCGCGCACCTCGAACATGATGCCCACGCCGCCAAACGACCCCTGGAAGCTTTCCTGCACTTCCTGCAGGTCTTTGGCCGAGATAAACGACGAGTGCGGGTCGAGCTGTTCAAGCATCCCCACGATGGCCGCGTCCGCCACCTTCTCGGCGTCCACGTCGTCCACGTACTGCTGGTTGATGACGAGAAAGGCGTCCTCGACCTTGCGCAGCTGCCGGACGGCGTCCGACTGGGCGTGGTTCTGCTCGAGCTTGACGCCGACGAGGGTGCCCAGCCCCAGCACGAGCAGGGTCGGGAGGGTGTAGCGAAGGGCTGACTTCATGTGGTCGGGAGGCGTGGAAAAGGCGGAGCGGCGGGGGCAAAAAAGCACGCGGCCTTTGTATGCGGGGGGCCGGGCGGGGTTCGCGCGCGGCAACGATAATGTTGCACCGCCCGCCGGGCAACAACGGACGCGTGCGGTAACTTCGCGTCCCCACCCCCGCGCCCATGAATGCCCCCACCCGGATTTCCGCCACGTCGCCCCTTTTCGAGGCCGCCGTTGCCCGCATTGCGCCCGCCGCGGAGGCCGGCAAGGGGTTGTTTTTCCTGTTTGCCGGCGGCACCGCCGGGCAGCGCCTCGAAGCCCTCGGGCACATGCGCGACGCCGCCCGGCTGTCCCTCCACCAGGTAGATCTGGGCGCCCTTTTCGACGAGCGCCAGATGGCAGTCCAGGGCAACCTGCGCGAGGTGTTCGACACGATGGGCGAGCAGCCCTCCATCCTCTGCTTCGACAACGCGGACGCCTTTTTCCGCGCCGACGCGCGGCAGGATGCCCGCGACGCGCGCGACCCCGACGCCCTCACGGCCCGCGACTACCTCTTCAGCCGCATCGAGGCGTTCGTGGGCGCCATCGTGCTGTGCCTCGCGGACGCCGCCTACGCCGCCGAGGCCGTGCCGCACGCCAGCACCATCGTGACGTTTGAAGATGGCGGCGCGCCCTTTGCAGACGCGGACCGATCTGCGCAAAGGCTGTAACACCGGCGGGGCGCGGTTCGTCGTAAGGGCATCGCCAGCCTCCCCCACCGTGTTTCTCGCCCAGCGTCTCGGCTTTGCCCGCCCCCAGGCCGCCTTTGCCGCCCTCGTGCACGAGCACCAGGACCGCGTTTTCGGGCTGGCGATGCACCTGACGGGCAGCCACGATGCCGCCTCGGACGTGGCGCAGGAAGCCTTTATCCGGCTCTGGAAACACCGCGACACGGTCGAGCCCGCGCGGGCGGGGGCGTGGCTGCTGCGCGTCACGCGCAACCTCGCCATAGACCACTACCGCGCCACCCGCCGCCACCGCTGCGACGCCGACGCCGAGCCGGACGAACAGGCCGATGGGGCGCCCCTGCCCGACGAGCAGGCCGAGCGCGCCGCCCTCCGCGCCGACCTCGACGCCGCCCTCGGCACCCTCCGCGAGCCGTTCCGCAGCCTGCTCGTGCTGCGCGAGGTGCAGGGCCTCACGTACGACGAAATCGGCGACGTGCTGGCCCTCCCACTCACCTCCGTCAAAGTCTATCTCCACCGGGCGCGCAAAATGCTGCGCGCCGCTTACCTGGATAAAAGCCGTGCCGTTGCCTGATTTCCCCCTCGACCCCCACGCACCCGACGAGCGGCTCGAACGCTGGCTCGACGGCGACTTGCCTGCCGGCGACGCCGAGCGCGTGGCCCGCGCCGTCGCCCAGTTTCCCGCGTGGGCCCGCGCTGCCCGCGCCAGCCGCGACGTGCAGGCAATGCTGCGTGCCACGACGACGCCCGCTGCCCCGCCGGACTTTGCCCGCGGCGTGATGGACGCCATCGCCCGGCACGAGCAGGCCCGCCGCGTGCCTTTTGCCCGGCGCCTGTCCGCGTGGTGGGGCGCGGTTGCGCCTTCGCAAAAGTGGGTGTGGCAGCCCGCCCTCGCCCTCGCCACGCTCGCGCTCGCCCTGTTCGTGGCGTGGCCGCGCCCCCAGCCGCCCACGGCCGCCCAGGTGGCCCAGGCCGTGGACGAGGTCAAGTGGACGCTTGCCTTTGTCAGCCAGACGAGTGCGCAGACGGGCCAGCGCGTGCGCGACCGCGTGGTCGTGCCGCACGTGGTGGCGCCCGTACGCGGCGCCCTCGAAACCTCCCTTCACGATTCTACCCGGCCACAATGAAACGCCTCCTCTTTTTCAGCCTCCTCGCCCTTCTCGCCGCGCCCGCCCGCGCCCAGGACGCCCTCGAACGCGACCCCGGCTTTGTCGACATAGACGGGTTTTCCGCCTGGTTCGACGAAAGCCCGACCGTCGAGGTCAACATCAAAGGCGCGCTTTTGCGCATGGCCGCCGCCGCCACGCGCGACGAAGACCCCATGCTGGCCGCCATGCTCACCAAGCTGCGCGCCATCCAGGTGCGCACGTTCCGCTACCGGCCCGCGCTGCGCGAGCGGCTGACGAGCCGCACGGAGGGCCTGGCCCGCCGGCTGGCCGAAAGCGGCTGGGAAAGCATCGTCCGCGTGCGCGACGAGGACGAAAACGTGGACATGTTTCTGCGCTCCGCCGGCGACCGCGTGCTGGGCATGATGGTCAGCGTCGTCAACCCCGCCGAGGAGGAAGTCGTCTTCGTCAACATCGTCGGCGAGATCGACCCCGAGGAAATCGGGCGGCTCGGCAGCCGCTTCGACATCAAAGGCCTCGACCGCACCGCCCGCCGCCGATGAACCACCTGCCTTTTGCCCGCCGCGCGCTGCCGCTGCTGCTGCTGCCAATCGCCTTCAGCACCGCGGGCTGCCTGTATTCACGCGAGATCGCCCAGACGCGGCGCGACTTCGAGCGGCAGTACCCCGACCTCGCCCTCGAACGCGAGTTCGTGCTGAGTGCCGGGCCGGGCACCGTGGGCCTGGCGCGCTGGCTCGTCGGCCTCGCCGATGACGACGATGCGCGCGTGGCGGCGCGGATGCTCGAAGACGTGCGCCGCCTCAAGCTGGGCGTGTACCGCGTCGAGAACCCCGCCCTCGACCTCGACGGCTACGACCTGCCCGCGCTGCGGCGCCTGCGCGGCTGGGAAACCGCCGCCCGCATCCGCGACCCCGACGCCGTGGTGTGGGTACTCTACCGCGAGCAGCGCGGGCGCGTCGCGCAGATGTTCGTGGGCGTGCTCGACAGCGAGAACCTCGTCCTCGTCCGCCTCGACGGCGACCTGGAATCCATCCTCCAGGTGGTGCTCGAAGAAAACGGGCACCGCGCGGGCGGGTAGAGCAGGCGCGCGGCAGGGCTGCGAAACCCGGCAGAAGGGGGGTCGTAACCGCGGCACCTTTTCTACGGCTATGGCCCACCCCGACGAACACCTCATCCAGTTCTCGCCTGCCGAGTGGAAGCGCGTCGCGCGGCTCGCCGAACGAGACGGCGTCGCGCCCCGCGCAGCCATCATGGAGTCCGTTGACAAAAGGCTCCAGGCCGACGCGCCCCCTTCGGCGCACGACTTGCTGAAAGACCTCGCCGGCAGCGTCGAGGGCCCTGCCGATCTCTCGTCGCGCAAAGGGTTCGGGCCGGCGTGAAAACCTGCATCCTCGACGCGGGCCCTTTGCTGGCGTACCTCAACAAAAGTGACCGGCACCACGCGTGGGCCGTAGCGCGCATGGCCGAGGTGCAGGCGCCGCTGCTGACGTGCGAGGGCGTCATTGCCGAGGTCGCCTACCACCTTGCCAGCCTGCGCCTGCCCCCCTGGGGGCCACTGGTCGCCATCGAGCGGGGCGTGATCCAGATCGATTCGCTGCTCGGCAGCGAGGCCGGCACGATTGCCGGGTACATGCAGAAGTACCACGACCTCCCGATGGACTTCGTGGACGGGTGCCTGCTCAGAATGCTGGAAAAGGTGCCCGGTAGCTTTATCCTCACCATAGATGGGGACTTTTTCACCTACCGGAAGCACGGACGCGAGGCCGTCGAAGTCGTCCACCCGGGCGCCTGACAGGCGCGTGGCAGGGCTGCGAAACCCGGCGGAGGGGGGGTCGTAATCGGGGCACCTTTTTCTACCCTTTTCCCCCCACGTCCATGCGTAGCACCGGTGCCATCGTGCTTCTCGTCGTCCTCCTGCTCGTCGGCTTTGCCGGTTGCGCGGGGTGTAATGCCCAGCGCAGCCTCGTGCAGAAGGACGAGCAGGTCAACACGGCCTGGGCCGACCTCGAATCCCAGTACCAGCGCCGCGCCGACCTCGTCCAGAACCTCGTCAACACGGTCAAAGGCTCCGCCGATTTCGAGCGCGGCACGCTCGAGGCCGTCACGAACGCCCGCGCCCGCGCCACCAGCATCAACCTGAACGCCGACGACTTGGACGACCCGGCCAAGGTGCAGCAGTTTCAGGAGGCGCAGTCGCAGCTTTCGGGCTCGCTCGGGCGCCTGCTCGTGGCCGTCGAAGCCTATCCCGAACTGCGCACGACCGAGGCGTTCCGCGGCCTGATGGACGAGCTTTCGGGGACGGAAAACCGCATCCAGGTGGCGCGGCGCGACTACAACGCCCAGGTGCAGGATTACAACACGTATGTCCGCACCTTCCCCAACAACCTGTTCGCGGGCGTCCTGAACTTCAGCCCGCGCACGCCCTTCCAGGCCGACGAAGGCACCGAAAACGCCCCCAAGGTGGATTTCGGCTCCTGACCGCCGTGCCCCGCCTCGCCCTTGCCGGGCGCCTGCTCGGCCTGCTGTTCGCGCTCGGCGCCCTGCCGCTGCCGGCCCAGAACCTCGCCATCCCCGCGCCCTCGGGCCAGTGGGTGACGGACGGCGCGGCGATGCTCTCGGAGGGGGAACGCGGCCTGCTCTCCGACAAGCTGCGCGCCTACCAGGACTCGACTTCCAACCAGATCATCGTCGTGACGGTGCCCGACCTCGCGGGCGCCGACCCGTCCGAGTACGCCCTCCAGATCGGGCGCGAATGGAAGGTGGGGCAGGCCGACTTCAACAACGGCGTCGTGCTGCTCGTCTCCCGCGACGACCGCAAGGTGTACATCGCCGTCGGCTACGGCCTGGAAGGCGCCATCCCCGACGCGCTCGCGGGCCGCATCATCCGCAACGTCATCGTGCCGGCCTTCCGCGAAGGGCGCTTTTTCGACGGCCTCAACCGGGCCACGGACGCCCTCATCCAGGCCGCGCAGGGCGAGTACACCGCCGACGACGTGCCGCAGGCCGAGGGCGAGGGCGGCATTGACCTGGCGACGCTTTTCGTGCTGCTCATCGTCGCGTTTTTCATTTTCCGCGCCATCAAGCACGGTGGCGGCGGAGGCGGCGGGGGGCGGCGCTACCGGTCGGGTGGTGGTCCGCCCGTCATTATCTGGGGCGGCGGTGGCGGTCGGGGCTGGGGCGGAGGCGGCGGCTTCGGGGGCGGAGGCGGTTTTGGCGGAGGTGGCTTTGGCGGCTTCTCGGGCGGCGGCGGCAGCTTTGGCGGCGGCGGCGCCGGAGGAAGCTGGTGATGCCGCCCACGAACCCCCGCATCGAGGCGCTGCTGGCTTTTCTGGCCAGCGACCCGGACGACGCTTTTACGCTGTTCGCCCTCGCGCAGGAGTACGCCCGCGCCGGCGACCTGCACCACGCCCTGGCCCACTACCGGCGCCTCCGCACGATGCACCCCGCCTACGTGGGCACCTACTACCACCTGGGCAAAACCCTCGAAAAAGTCGGCCTCCGCGACGACGCGCTGGCCGCCTACCGCGACGGCATCGTGGTGGCGACGGAGGTGGGCGACCTGCACGCCCGCGCCGAACTCCAGGACGCGCTGGCCAAGTGCGAGATGGGCTGGGACGACGACTGACGGGGCGGGATGGCGCGCGGCGCAACCCCTGAACCCCGCGCCGTAGAACCGCCGCCATCCCCCCCGACTGCCCATGACCCCTCTTGAACAGATCCAGCAGCTTGCCGGCAGCCCGGCAGCCCCGGCGCCTTTACCCTCTGCACCGCGCACATACGCTGGCCTGACGCGCACGGCCACGTACTCGGTGCTGGCGTCGGCGCCGCTGCTGCTGCTGTACGAAACGCTGATCCTGTTCGTCAACCGGGGGTCGGCCATGCAGGTGCGCGTGGGGGCGGACGTGTGGGTCAAAACGCTGCTGGCGGCGGTCGGGCTCACGGGCACCCTGGCCCTGTCCGTCGTGGTGCTGGTGGCGGGCCTGCTCGTCGTCGCGTGGGAGCGGCGGCGCCGGGGGCCGATGCCCCTCTATCCGCGCTATTTCGGGTGGATGGTGCTTGAAAGCGCCGCGTATGCCGTCGTGCTGGCCTTTGCCGTCTCGACGACCGTCGCCATGCTGTTCGCGCGCATTGCCGCGCCCGCGCCGCCCGGCGTGCTGGCCAACTTTGCGCTTTCGCTGGGGGCGGGGCTGTACGAGGAACTCGTCTTCCGCGTGCTGCTCGTGGGCGGGCTGGCGTGGCTTTTCCGCCGGCTGATGGGCCAGAAAACGGTGGCCTACCTCGCCGCCGCCGTCGTGGGCGCCCTCGCCTTCAGCGCCGTCCACTACACGGGCGCGCTGGGCGACGCGTTTACCCTCCCGTCGTTCACGTTCCGCTTTTTGTTCGGCCTCGCCCTCAACGCGCTGTTTCTGCTGCGCGGCTTTGGCGTGGCGGCGTGGACGCACGCGCTCTACGACGTGATGATCGTGGTAGGCTTGCTGGGCTGACGCGCCTCTGCGAAACCGCAGCGCCGCGCGGCGTTTTCGTCGGGAAAACCCCTCCAACGCCATGCGCCGCCTGTTCTACCCTGCCCTCCTGCTCTTTTTCGCCGCCTGCCAGTCGTCCGACGACGTGGGGCGCGGCGCCGACGGCACGCTCGTGCTGGGCGGCGTCGAACAAACCGAAACCGTCGAGCGGGGCGTGGTGCCGGGGCAGCGCAGCCTCGTGCTGACGGGCTTCAACGGCGAAATCCGCCTCAGCGGCACGGACGCGGCCCAGGCCGCCCTGCGCTTCGTCAAAAAGGGCCGGGGCGACAATGCCGACGACGCCCGCGAAGCCCTCGGCGACATCCACCTCGCCGAAGCCGGCGACGACGCGGCGTACCGCTACACGGCTTCGTCGGAAAACCCGTCGCGCACGTCGGTAGATGTGGAGGGCACCGTCCCGCGGGGCACGCGGCTCGAGATCACGCTCGCCAACGGCGCCGTCGTCGTGCGCGAGATGGAGGCGGCGCTCGTCGTCCGCGTGCAGAGCGGCAGCGTGCAGGTAGCTGCGGCGCGGGGCGGCGTGGACGTGGAGATGCAGAACGGCGACGCCGTCGTGGGACTGGCGCGCGTGCGCGAAGGGGGCGCCGTCCGGCTCGTCACGCAGAACGGGCGCCTGGTGCTGGGGCTGCCGCCCGACGCCGGCGCGCGTCTCGAAGCGTCGTCCGAGGTAGGCGCCATCCGTGCCGGCGACGTGCAGTTCCGCAGCCAGCGCCTGGAGCCGAAGGGCGCCGGGGCGCGCTTCGAGGCCACGATGGGCAGCGGCGCGGCGCGCATCACGCTGGAAACGCAGAACGGCGACATCGAACTGCGCAACGCCGACGCCCTCACGGTGATTTCGGCCACCCCCGCCGACACGGTGGGCGCGCGTCGCTAATGGGGGAAAGAGGTTTCGCGTAGGGGCGCAATTCATTGCGCCCTGTACTCTGCGCCCTGCACCGCGCGCGTCCCGATACCAAGTCGCTGAATTACCAGCGCATTCCCCTACTCGTCATCCCCGCGCAGGCGGGACACGCAGTGGCGCCAGCAATCCAG
>CBDUCD010000077.1:0-10641 GCA_965365535.1 uncultured Rhodothermales bacterium
TGCGGCGGCGCGATTCTGGCTCTGGCAGCGGGGCAACGCCCCCGCCCCCATGCCCTTTCTCGCCGACTGCCTGGAGCAACTCCGCGCCGAACCCCTGCGCGCGCGCCGTTTTGGCCGCGTCGAATCCGTCGTCGGCCTGCTGGTCGAGGCGCGGGGCGTGGGCGCCGCCGTGGGCGAGCTATGCTACCTCTACGGCGACGAGCAGCCGGGCGGGCGGTTCGTGCCCGCCGAAGTCGTGGGCGTGCGCGGCCACACGACCGTCCTCATGCCGCTCGAAGAAACCATCGGCCTGCGGTCGGGCTGCCTCGTCGAGCGCGCCGGCTTGCCCCTCACCATCGGCGTGAGCGACGGGATGCTGGGCCGCGTGCTCGACGCGCGCGGGCGCCCCATTGACGGGCGCGGGCCGCTTTCCATCGGGCATCCGCAACCCGTCATGGCCGACCCGCCGCCGCCGCTCCAGCGCCGACTTATCAGCGAAAACCTGCGCACGGGCGTCCGCACCGTGGACGCGTTTCTGACGATGGGCAAGGGGCAGCGGCTGGGCATTTTCGCCGGCTCGGGCGTGGGCAAAAGCACCCTCATGGGCATGATGGCCCGCCAGACCGAAGCCGACGTGAACGTGATTGCCCTGATTGGCGAACGCGGACGCGAGGTGCGCGAGTTTGTCGAGGACAGCCTGGGGCCCGAAGGCATGGCCCGCTCGGTCGTCGTGGCCGTCACGAGCGACCAGGCGGCGATGAGCCGCGTCAAGGGCAGCTTCGTGGCGATGGCCATTGCCGAGCACTTCCGCGACCGCGGCCAGGACGTGCTGCTCATGATGGATTCCGTAACGCGCGTGGCGATGGCGCAGCGCGAAATCGGGCTGGCCGTGGGCGAGCCGCCGACGACGCGCGGCTACACGCCCAGCGTGTTCGCCCTGCTGCCGCGCCTGCTCGAACGCGCCGGGCCGGGCGAAAAGGGCACCATTACGGGCCTCTTCACCGTCCTCGTGGACGGCGACGACATGAACGAGCCCGTTGCCGACGCCGTGCGCGGTATCCTCGACGGGCACGTCGTGCTTTCGCGCCACCTCGCGCACGCCGGCCACTACCCCGCCATTGACGTGCTCCAGAGCGTGAGCCGCGTCATGCCGCGCGTGGCGCCCCCCGAGGACGTGCGCGCCGCCGAAGGAGCCCGCCAGCTCATGGCCGACTACAAGCGCGCCGAAGACCTCATCCGCATCGGCGCGTACGCGAAAGGCACCGACGCCGCCACCGACCGCGCCATTGCCGCGCGCGATGGGCTCAACGCGTTTCTGCGCCAGCGCTCGCACGGCGAAAACGCCCTCCACGCCGCCGCCGACCTGGGCCGCCTCCTTTCCGGGTTGTAAGGGCGCGGGCGGCAGCGGTACTATGCGGCAACGCCCGCCGCCCATGCCTGCCGCCCCTTTGCCCCCGCCCGTCCACCCGCCACGCGAAGGCGCGGGCGAAACCATCCGCTGGGATTGCCGCGAGACGCCGGCAGGCACGCTGCTGCTCGCGGCCACCGCGCGGGGCCTGTGCGCCGCCAGCCTGGGCAGCACGCCCGACGCGCTCGAAACGGCGCTGCGGGCCGCGTTTCCCAGCGCCGAAATCGTCCACGACCCCGGCGCCCTCGCGGCGTACGCGGCGCCCTTCGGGGCGTACTTGCGCGGCGAAATCCCCGGCCTCGACGGGCTTGCGCTCGACCTGCGGGGCACCGGCTTCCAGCAGCGCGTGTGGGCGCTGCTGCGCCAGATTCCGCCCGGCCAGACGCGCACGTACGGCGAACTCGCGGCGGCCCTGGGGCAGCCGGGCGCCGTGCGGGCCGTGGCGCGGGCCTGCGGCGCCAACGCCATTGCCCTTGCCGTGCCGTGCCACCGCGTCGTGGGCGCCGGCGGCGCGCTGCGCGGCTACCGCTGGGGCACCGCGCGCAAAAGGTGGCTGCTCGAACACGAGCACGCCCCCGCGCCCACGCTGTTCAGCCCGCCAGCGCCTCGAAGATGAGCCAGCCGTTGAGGCCCGAGATCACCATCACGATAGCGCCCAGCACCCACGACGTGCTTTTCTTGTTGGTGAAGCTGCCCATGATGGCCGGGTTCATCGTGAAAAGCAGCAGGGGGATCAGCACGAACGGCAGCTCGAAGCTCAGCGCCACCTGGCTGGCTATCAGCACGCCCGTCGGCTCGAAGCCGATCATGACGATGATGAGGCTGGGCACGAGCGTGACCGACCGGCGCAGCCAGACGTTGATTTTGAGGTCGAGAAAGCCGTCCATCACGGTCTGCCCCGCCATCGTCGCCACGAACGACGACGACAGGCCGGCGGCGATCAGGGCGATGCCAAAGGCGAGGGCCGCGTAGCCCCCGAAAATGGTGTCGAGCGTGACGTAAGCCTCGTCCAGCGTCGAGATGCCCGTGCCCAGCAGCGACGCCGCCGCCACGAGCAGCATCGCCGCATTCACGAACATGGCGATGAAAAGGGCGCCGCCGGTGTCCCACGCTTCAAGGAGAAAGTGCCGGTGGTGCACGGCGTCCGTATCGCCCTCGGCGCGCATCATCAGCCCGCGCCGGTCCTGCACCAGCGTCGAGTGGAGGTACACGCTGTGCGGCATCACGGTCGCCCCCAGAATGCCGATGGCGAGGTAGAGCGCGCCGGCGTCGGGCACGCCCGGAATCAAGCCGGAGAGGATCATGCCGGGCGCCGGGCGGGCCAGAAACATCTCGAACACGAACGCCAGCCCGATAATGGCCACGAGCGCCATGACGATGAACTCGGTCACGCGGAAGCCCTCCTCGCTCAGCTCCTTGATGCCGATCAGGGCAAACGAGGCGAGGGCGGCCAGCACGGCCCCCGCCCACAGGGGCAGCCCGAACACGAGGCTGAAGCCGATGGCCGCGCCGATGATCTCGGCCATGTCCGTCGCAATCATCGCCCCTTCCGCCGCCGCCCACAGCACGTACACGACGGGCTTCGACAAGCGCTCGCGGCACAGCGACGCCACGCCTTTGCCCGTGGCAATGCCCAGCTTGGCCGCGACGATCTGGATGAGAATCGCCATCAGGCTCGCCAGCACGATGACCCACAGCAGCGCCGCGCCGTAGCGCGCGCCGCCCTCGATGTTGGTCGCCCAGTTGCCCGGGTCCATGTAGGCGACCGAGATGAGAAAGCCCGGCCCCACGAAGCGGAGCAGCTCGCGCAGCGTGATGCGCGTGGCGCCAGGGGCGAGGGCGGAATCGGAAGCGTTCATGCGGCAAAGGCAGGAGAGGGAGAAAGGGCGGCGCGCCCATTCAGGTGAGGGCAAGATAGACCGGGGCAAATCACAGTTTAGGCCGGGCTAAATTTTCTTTTCAACCCCGTCAAACCGTAGCTTTCGCCATGGCCGACGCTGCTCCCCTTTTCTCCATCACCCCTGCCGTCGAGGATTTCCTCAAGGCCGTCCACATGGTGGGGCGCGGCGAGCCAGCAGGCACGACGGCACTCGCCGACGCCCTGGGCGTGGCGCCGCCCTCGGTGACGGCGATGGCCAAAAAGCTGGCCGAGGCGGGCCTGCTCGACCACGTGCCGTACCGCGGCGTGACGCTGACGGAGCCGGGCCGCCGCATCGCCGTCGAGACCATCCGCCACCACCGACTTATCGAAACCTACCTCCACCAGGCCCTGGGCGTGCCGTGGGACCGCGTCCACGACGAGGCCGAGCGCTGGGAGCACGTGCTTTCCGAAGACGTCGAGGCGCGCATGGACGAGGCGCTGGGCTTTCCGACGCACGACCCGCACGGCTCGCCCATCCCCACCGGCGCGCTGGACTACGAGGCGCCCGGTGGCCCCTGCCTGGCCGACCTGGGCGCGGGGGCGCGGGGCGTCGTGGCCGAGGTGGACGACGACGACGCGGACGTGCTCCGCTACGTGGGCGCGCTCGGCCTGTATCCTGGCACCCCGTTCGAGATCGTCGAGGCGCCGCCGTACGCGGGCGGGCCGGTGAGGCTGCGCCTGACGGGCGCCGCGGCCCCTGCCGACGCCACCTGCACCGTGGGCGACCGGGCGGCACGCGCCATCCGCGTGGCCCCGGCCTGACGGTGTGGCGTCTAAAAGGCGTAGCCCAGGCTCAGGCCTGCCGAGAGGAAAAGGTTGTCGGAAGGGTAATCGCCCAGCAGCGGCAGAAAAGGGGTAAGGGTGGCGCGAAACTGAATGCCTCCTGACGGACGCTCGTAGCGATACCCCAGCGCCGCCGTCAGGTCGAAAATGGTTTTGCGGTCGTAGCTTTCCAGCCCGGCGTCGTCCTTGAGGCGGCCCCGGCCTGCCAGAATGCCCGCGCCCACTTCGAGCCGGTGCGGGCGGCGCCCGGCAAAGGCAGTTGCCAGGACGGGCACCGTGGTGTACGTCCAGGAGGCGCCGCCATCGAAAAAGTTGACGGCCTTCCAGTGCGCCGCGCCCACCCGCGCGGCGGTGCGGGGCGTCAGCATCTGTTCAACGTTGACCGAATACAACCCGCCATTGCCCAGCAGCTCGACGAAAAAGCTCGTGCGCTCCTGCCCGCAGGCCGTCAGCGGAGCAAGCGCGAGTCCCCAGAGCGTCAGCCATTTCATGGTTCCTCCGCGTCGTTTCGTGGAAAGCCGACAAGTTGCGTTTTGCGGCGCGGGACAGCGGAGGGGCCACAGCAAAGTTACGGGACGCTGCGTCCGCCAGAGGCACACGAACCGGCGCGGGCCGGCGTTAGCCCGCCACCAGGCCCCGAACGCATGATCCTACGGCTACGCTTTTTGCTGCTGCTGCTGGCCGTGCCCGCCGCCGCGCAGGTGCGCCTCGAAGGCGTCGTGCTCGACCGGGCCACCAACCTGCCCGTCGCGCAGGCGCACGTGCAGCACGCCGCCGGGGCGCAGGGGTCGGTGACGAACGAAAACGGGCGCTTCCGCCTCGAAGTCGAAAGGCTACCCGCGACGCTCGTTTTTCGCCACCTGGGCTACGCCGTGCAACAAGTCGAGGTGCGCGAGGCGGGCGAGATCGTCGTGCGGCTCGAGCCCGCGCAGATCACGCTGGGCGAGGTACTCGTCGTGGGCGACGAATTCGCGGCGTCGCTCGTCGCGCGGGCCATCCGCCGAAAGCAGCAAGGGCGCGCCCATCTCGAAACGCTCGCTGCGACGGGCTACGCGCGGCTGCGGCTGGAAAATCAGGGCGAAATCGTGCTGCTCGCCGAGGCCGTGTTCGACGCCTACTGGGACAGGGCGCGGGGCGCGCGCGAAGTGATCAGGTCGCGCCGCGAGACGGGCAGTTTCTACCGCGCTTTCGGCCTCGAAGCGACGGGGCCGGTGCCCAACTTCTACGACGACCGCGTCGAGATCGGCGGGCTGTCCTTTATCGGCCCCCTCCACCCCGACGCGCTCGCGCATTACACCTTTACCCTCGCCCGCCGCCGCGAGGCCGGCGCGCAGACCATCTACGACCTCTACATGACGCCGCGCACGACGACGGAGAACACGTTTGTCGGCGCCCTCTCCATCCTCGACGGCGAGGACGCGCTCGTTTACGCCGACCTGCGGCCCGCCCGCCACGTCGTTTTCCCGCCGCCCGTCGTCGAGTGGCGAATTGCGTACACGCAGCAGTACGGCCCCACGCCCGACAGCCTCGTCTGGTGGCCGCTCGATTTGCACGCCGAGGGGCGCGTCGTAGTGCAGGATGGGCCGCGCCGCGAGCGCAGCGCCTTCGTGTCGCTGACGGGGCGCCTGCAGGACGCCACGCCCAACGCGCCCCTACCTGCCGCGCCCTTTGCCCGCCCCGAGCGCGTGCAGGTGGACGTGCCCTCCGTCATGGACGACCGGTTGTTCTACCGGGGCGAGGGCATCGTGCCGCTTTCGCCCCGCGAAGTCGAGGCGCTGGGGCGGCTTCAGGGCTTTCCCGAAACCCTCGCGTCGGCGTTTCCGGCCCGCGATCGCGGCGGCTTGCTCAACGCCTTCCGGGGCCGCTACCCCGGCGAGCCCGCGTGGACGTGGCCCGAAATCTGGGGCGCCCGCTTCCGCGCGCGCTACAACCGCGTGGACGGCATCTACCGCAGCGTCGGACTCGTGCGCGGCGAGGGGCAAAAGCAGATCGAGGGCCGGCTGGGGCAGCGGTCGGCGCGGGGGCGGCTGTCGTACTACGCCCGCGCGCGCCGCCCCGTCGGGCCGCTCTACGCCGAAATCCGCTACGACGACGACGTAGCGCCGCAGGGCTGGGGGTCGCGCTACCCCGCCGCGCTCGCGTCCATCCCCGCCCTGGCCGGCGTGTCGTACTTCGACTGGGGCGTGCGCGTGGAGACGGCGGCGGCGCTGGGCGTGGAGCGGGGGCGCTGGCAGGCCCGCGCCGAGGGCGGGCGCGTGCGCTGGCGCAGCATCGGGCGGGGCATCCGCAGCAGCCCGTTTGCCCGCTTCGGCCCCAACCCCCCGCTCGACGCGGCGCCGTACGCGCGCGGGCGCGTGGAAGTGCAGTACGCCCGGCCCGAAACGCCCGCCCGCTTTTTCAGCGCCACCGCCGAAGCCGACGTGTTCAGCGCGGACGCGCCGGGCACCGGCACACGCGCCGGGGCCCGCCTCGACCTCAAAGTGCCCACCTTCGACGCGCGCCGCTTCAACCCCAACACGCTGCGGCTGCGGCTGGCGGGCGGCGCGTCGGCGGGGGCGCTGCCCGTGCAGGAACGCCCCCTGCTCGACGGGCAGATGGCGGGGTTTGCCGCGTGGGGCACCCTCCACGGGCGGGTGGGGCGGCCCTTTGCCGGCACGGCCTACGCCGCCTTTTTCTGGGAGCACGACTTCCAGACGCGCCCCTTTGAACTCGTGGGGCTGTGGCCGCTCGTGGGCGCGGGCACGGGCCTGGCGCTGCGCGGCGCCGGGGCGCGCGTGTGGCATGGGGGCGGGGCGGCCCCCGCGTGGCACCACGAAATCGGACTTGAGGCGACGGGGCTGCTGGGCACGCCCCTCCGTGCAGGCGTAGGGCGCCGGCTGGACGCGCCGGGCTGGTTTTTCCACTTCGGCCTGCGCGTGCGCCCCTGATCCGCGCCTTTTGGGCCTTGCCCCAAAGAGTTGAGATTTCGTACGTTGGGCCAATTAATCCATTGAATTGATGAACCTGCTGCTCGCCGCCCTCGTCGCCACTTTTTCCTGGACGGGCGGCCTGCGCCTCGAAGCCGAAAGCGCCCGGCGGTACGGCGGCGCCGTGGATACGGCCCGCGCGGGCTACTCGGGCACGGGCTACGTGGCCACCGCGCCCGGCGACAGCATCCGTTTCACCTTCGAGGCCGACGCGGGCGTGTACCAGTTCCGGCTGGCGTATTTCAACGCCTTACGCCTCGCCCCGTACACCGTCTGGATCGACGGCGAAAAGGTGACGGGCTCGGCCACGACGACGCGCGGCGTTTTTGCCGAGCGATCCCTCGGCGAGTTCCGGCTGGCCGCCTCGGGCACGCACACCGTCGTGTTTGCGGGCAGGCTGGACGTGGATTACCTGGAGGTCGAGGCGTTCGCGTTTGCGCCGCCCGCGCCGCCGCCGGCTGCGCTTACCGACAGGGACGCCACGCCGGCCACGCGCGCCCTCTACGCCTTTCTGCTCGACGAGTACGGCAAACACGTCCTGGCGGGCCAGCAGGACCTGGGCGAGATCGCCTACATCGAGCGGGTGACGGGCAAGACGCCCGCCATCGGCGCTTTCGACCTCATCGAGTATTCGCCCTCGCGCATCCAGTACGGCGCGAACCCGGGCCGGGCCGCCGAAAGCTGGCTGGGCTGGGCCGGGCAGGACGGCATCGTGGCCCTCATGTGGCACTGGAACGCGCCCACCGACCTCATCAACACGGCGCCCGACCGGCTGTGGTGGCGCGGCTTCTACACCGACGCCACGACGTTCGACTTTGCCGCCGCCCTCGCCGACACCACTTCCGAGCGCTACGCCCTCCTCCTGCGCGACATGGACGCCATTGCCGCCCAACTTCAGAAATTCCAGGCGGCAAACGTGCCCGTGCTGTGGCGGCCCCTCCACGAGGCCGCGGGCGGATGGTTCTGGTGGGGGTCGAAAGGCCCCGAGGCGTTCAAAAAGCTCTGGCAACTCATGTACCACCGGCTCGTGGACGTGAACGGCCTCCACAACCTCGTCTGGGTTTATACCCACGAACCCGGCGCCGCCGACTGGTACCCCGGCGACGCGTACGTGGACGTCGTCGGGCGCGACGTGTACGCCAGCGACCCGGCCACGCTGATGCGCGACGCGTGGAGCGAACTGCAAACCCTGTACGGCAGCCGCAAGCCCGTCGCGCTGTCCGAGTCCGGCACCCTGCCCGACCTCGACGCCGCCACGGACTTTGGCGTGTGGTGGAGCTGGTTCGCCCTGTGGACGGGCAGCAGCTACATCCGCGCCGTGCCCGCCGACCACCTGACGCGCGTGATGACGAGCGAGCGCGTACTCACCCGCGACGAGCTGCCCGACTGGCGCCAGTACGCCACCGCCACCGAAGCCGCCGCGACGCCCGCCGCCGACGCCCTCGCCCTCTACCCCAACCCGACGCGGGGCGCGGCGCGGCTGCGGGTGGTGCTGCCCCGGGCGGGCAGGGTGCAGATCGCCGTTTTCGACGCGCTGGGGCGGCAGGTGGCGGTGCGCACGCTGGGCAGCCAGCCCGCGGGGCCCTTCGAAACGCCCCTGTCGGAAGGGCTGGCCGCCGGGGTGTACCTGGTGCGCGTCGTGGCCGGAGATTTCCACGCGCGCGCCACGCTTATCGTGGCGCCCTGACGCGGGCGAGGGGGCCGGTGGAGAGCGTGGCGCGGAACAGGACGAGCAGCGCCGGCAGCACGAGAAGTGCAAGGGGAAGCTGGACGGCCAGCCCCGACACGATGGCGATGGCAAGCGGGCGCAGCATCCCCGCGCCCTCGCCCAGCCCCAGCGCGAGGGGCAGCAGGGCGAGAATGGCCGCCAGCGTCGTCATGGCGATGGGGCGCAGGCGGTCGAGCCCGGCGGCCACGAGGGCGTCGGCGGGGGCCATCGTGGGCGGCAGGGTGCGCAGCGCCTCGACGTAAAACACACTCACCTCCGTCACGATGCCCACGATCATGGCGATGCCCATCATGGACGAGATATCTATCTGGGCGCCGGCCAGCCACAGCCCGGCGAAAATGGCGGCAAGGGAGAGCAGCGCCGTCACGAGCATGGCCAGGGCCACGCGCAGGCGTTCGTAGAGCGCCAGCAGCAGCAGAAACACGAGCGCCGTGGCCGCGCCGAACACGGTAATCAGCCCGCGAAAAGCCTGCTGCTGCTGGGCGTACAGCCCGCCCAGCCGGTACGTCACGCCCGGCGGCAGCACGCCCGGGCGGTCCAGCAGCGCCCGCACGTCGCGGATGGTGGCGCCCAGGTCGCGCCCCGCCAGCCGCCCCGTCACGGCCACGTAGGGGCGCAGGTCGGCGCGGGCAATCTGCGGCTGGCCCGTAACGGTCTCGACGCGCGCCACGTCCTGCACGCGGACGGTGTGGCCGTCGGGGGCGCGCAGCAGGAAGTTTTCCACGTCGGCGGGCGTCTGGCGGGCGGCGGGCGGCGTCCACACGCGCACGTCCACCAGGCGCGGCCCCTGCTGCACCTGCGTGGCCACCTGCCCGTCGAGCAGGCCCGTGAGCGCGCTGGCAATGGCGGCGGGGGTGAGGCCGTGCAGGCCCGCGCGCGTCCGGTCCACCACGATGTCGAGGGCGTCGCCGGCGGGGACGGTGCCATTGGCCACGTCCACGACGCCGGGCAGCGTTTCGAGAGCCTGTTCCACGCGGTCGGCGGCGCGGCCCAGCAGGGCGGGCGTGTCGCCGAAAAGCTGCACCTCGACGGGCTCGGGCACCGCCGTCAGGTCGCCGATGAGGTCTTCCATCAGCAGCACGAGTTCGATGTCGAGGCCGGGTACTTTTTCGAGCACCTGCTGCCGCACGTCGTCCATGACGGCCTCGATGTCGCGGCGGGGCAGGGGTTTGAGGCGCACGAAAAAGTCGCCCTCGTTGACCTCGGTAAGGGCGCCGCCCAGCTGGAGGCCCGTGCGGCGGCTGTAGGTTTCGACCTCGGGCACCGCCCGCAAAATGGCTTCGACCTGGCGGATCATGCGGTCGGTCTCGTCGAGCGACAGGCTGGGCGGCGAGAGGTAGTCGAGGATGAAACCGCCCTCGTCCGTCGGCGGCAGAAAGCCGCTGCCGAGGGCGCGGTAGGCCAGCCATCCCACCAGCACGAACGGCCCCACGCCCGCGAGCACGAGAAGGGGGCGGGCCAGCAAACGGCGCATCAGGCGCGCGTAGCCCGCGCGGACGCGGACGGCAAAACGGCCCTCGGGGCGCGGCTGGGCGTCGCGGGCGCGCAGCACGCGGGCACCCATGAGGGGCACCGCAATCCACGCGACGAGAAAGGAGACGACGAGGGCCGAGGCCAGCGTGAGCGAGAGCGCCTTGAAAAACGCGCCCGTCACGCCGTCGAGAAAGGCCGGCGGCACGTGGATGACGAGCGTCGCGGCGGACGAGGCGGCCAGGGGGCGCGCAAAGGCCCGCGCCGCCGCCATCACCCGCTGCTGCACCGCGCGCTCGCCCGCGCCGTCGAGCCCCTTCACGGCGTGCTCCACCATCACGATCACGTCGTCAATGACGAGTCCGACGGCGGCGGCCATGCCGCC
>CBDUCD010000078.1:0-10547 GCA_965365535.1 uncultured Rhodothermales bacterium
GGCGCGCCACGATGTACCGGCTGCTCAAGAAATACGGGCTGATGGCTTGAGCGTATTTCGTATTTCGTATTGCGTAGATCAGGTTCGGTGCTAAATACGCACTACGCAATACGCACTACGCAATACGCACTACGCACTACGCAATTCGCACTACGAAGCGAGCAACGCGAGCGTCACGCAACAAGAAACCCTACCTGAATGCGTCTATCCGAATACGAGCGCGGCGTGCAGCGCGAGATCGAAAAGTGGCAGCACGGCGAGCCGACGCTGCTCAAGCAGGCCGTCAACTGGGCCATGAAGCCCGTGGACTGGGCCGTCGAAAAGGCCGTTCCGCCCGAGATGGTGGACCAGGCCGGCGCCGCCGTCGAGCGGTTTCTGGGCCTGCTCAACGACGCCTCGGAGTGGACGTACGACCCCAACGTGATTCTCGAAGCGATGAAAGGGCGCGGCATCCAGGCCGAGAAAGTCGAGGACCTGCGCCACGCCCCGCTGGAAGAGATAGACGCCTACGCCCGCTCCCTCACGACCGAGAACGCCGTCCTGGCCGCCGTCGAAGGGGGCGGGGCCGGGCTGGGCGGGGCCTTTCTGCTGGCCGCCGACATCCCGCTCCTGTTCACCATCAACCTGCGACTCATCCAGCAGATCGGCGCGGCCTACGGCTTCCCGATGAAAGGCCCCGACTACCGCCCGCTCGTGCTGTCGATCTGGAACGTGGCGGCGAGCGAGACGCGCGAAAGCCGCAACGAGGCGCTGCGCGAAATCTCCGTCGCCGCCGCCGCCCTCGCCCGCGACACGCCCTACCGGGGCCGCGTGTCGGGCACCTTCCGCGACCAGAACCGGCACCTGCCCCGCGAAATCGCCAAGGGCATCATGAGCCACAAAATCCTCCAGGCCATCCCCATCGCCGGCGCCGTGGTGGGCGCGGGCGTCAACTACTGGTTTACGACCGAGACGGCGCAAGCGGCCTACATGCTGTTCCGGTCGCTGTATCTGGAAGTAAAAGGGCGGTAGCGAGGTGGCGGGGTAGTGGGTGAAGTTTGGCGGTGACCCGGTGTCCGGGAATCGTCAGGGCCGGGGTGGGCGTTGCGGGGCAGGTGGTGGGCTGCGCTGGCAGCAACCGAGGGTTCGGCAGCGCACCGCGCGCCGTTTTGCCCCCTGTCTCCACCAACCACCTTGCCACCTCACAACCTCACCATTCATGCCCCTCCTCGCCATCGTAGGACGCCCCAACGTGGGCAAGTCCACCTTTTTCAACCGGCTGACGGAAGCGCGGCAGAGCATCGTCCACGATGAGCCGGGCGTCACGCGCGACCGCGTGTACGGCGACGCGCTCTGGAACGGCGTCGCCTTCAACGTCGTGGACACGGGCGGCTACGTGCCCCGCTCCAGCGACCGCTTCGAGGCCGCCATCCGCGAGCAGGTCGAGATCGCCATGCAGGAGGCCGACGCCGTCCTGCTCGTCGTGGACGTGACGACGGGCATCACCGACCTGGACGAGGAGATGGCGGCGCTGCTGCGCCGGTCGGAGAAGCCCGTTTTCGTGGCCGTCAACAAAAGCGATAACGCGGGGCGGCGCCTCGAAGCGACGGAGTTTTACAGCCTGGGGCTGGGCGACATCTACCCCATCTCGTCCGTCAACGGCATGGGTACGGGCGAACTGCTCGACGCCGTCGTGGCCGCGCTGCCCGCCGCGCCCGCGCCCGCCGAAGCCGGCGACGCGCTGCGCATCGCCCTTATCGGGCGGCCCAACGTGGGCAAGTCCAGCCTCACGAACGCGCTGCTGGGCGAGGCGCGCACCATCGTGACCGAAATCGCCGGTACGACGCGCGACAGCGTGGACGCCGCCCTCCGCTGGCACGGGCGCGACCTCGTCCTCGTGGATACCGCCGGGCTGCGCCGCCGCTCGCGCGTCCGCGAAAACGTCGAGTTCTACTCGACGCTCCGCACGCAGCGCGCCATCGAAACGTGCGACGTGGCCGTGCTGCTGCTCGACGCCACGGCGGGGCTGGAGTCGCAGGACATCAAGGTGCTCAAAGAGGCCGAGGCGCACAAAAAGGGCATCGTCGTCGTCGTCAACAAGTGGGACCTGGTCGAAAAGGAGACCAACACGGCGCGCGACTTCGAGCGGCAGGTGAAAGACCGGCTGCAGACGCTGGCGTACGTGCCCGTCGTGTTCGTGTCGGCCCTCGAAGGGCAGCGCGTGCACCGCGTGGTGGAGCTGGCCGTGCAGGTGGGCGACGAGCGCCGCAAGCGCATCTCGACGGGCAAGCTCAACGACTGGCTCGAAGAAGCCGTCGGCGCCCACAACCCGCCCGCGTTCCGGGGCCACCTCGTCCGCATCAAATACGCGACGCAGGTGCGCGAGGCGCCGCCCGTCGTCGCCCTGTTCTGCAACTTCCCGAAAGGCGTGACCGACAGCTACCGGCGTTTTCTCGAAAACCGGTTCCGCGAGCGCTTCGGCTTCGAGGGCGTGCCGCTCACGTTCGTGTTCAAGCAGAAGTAGGAGAGTGGAGGTTTGAGATTTGAGGTTGGAACAGGCGTTTTATGGTCTCCAACCGCAACCCGCCAACCGCGGCGCAGAAACCGCGTGGTACGGTTGTCGTAAATAGGCGACACGCAGCAGCCCATGCTTTCTGCACGCCCGCGCCGTCTGCTACTTTATACCCTTCCATCGGGCAGGCAGCCGTTGGTTGAATGGCTGGAAAGCCTGTCCGCCGAGGTGGGGCGGCGCGTCCGAAGCCGGATCGACCGGATGAGCCTCGGTAACTTCGGCGATCACAAGGGGGTGGGGGAGGGCGTGCAGGAACGGCGACTCGACTTTGGCCCCGGGTACCGCGTCTATTTCGCGGAAGAGGGCGAAGCGGTTGTGCTGCTGCTGTGTGGAGGAAGTAAAAGCAGCCAGCGCAAAGACATCAACCAGGCCAGATCCTACTGGCAGGATTACCAGGCCCGCAAAGCAGCAGCATCATGAAAAGCACGTATGTGGATTTCGCGGCCTACCAGCAGGAAAAGCTGAGCGATCCTCACGAGGCGCAGGCGTATCTCGAGTTGGCAATCGAAGAATACGCGCAGGATGCTGACGCGGGGGCCTTTCTGCTGGCGCTGCGCCGCGTCGCAGACGCGCAGGGCGGGATGGGGCGCCTCGCTGCCGAGGCGGGATTAAACCGCCAGGCCCTTTACACCACGCTTTCCGCCGAGGGCAATCCCCGCCTCGACACCCTCACGCGCATCCTGAAAAGCCTCGGCTTTCGCCTGCGGGTCGAGTTAGCCTCGCCCTGACCTCGAAGGCGTTCCGCTCGCGTTGCTCGCTGTTGGTTGATGGTTGACCAACCCAGCAAACGAACAAACCAACCATCAACCCCGCCTACCCCTCGTGGTGCGCCTCGTGGTGCGGCAGCGTGTGGCCGGGGCAGCGGCGGCGCAGGCGGTAGTTCTGCACGTGCCCGGACACGAGCAAGATGCTGCCCGCGACGGTCGCACCCACGTGCCCCCACTCGCCCAGCGCGCCGTGCAGCCAGAACGAGGCCACGAGCAGCAGGGCGCCCGCCAGCAGCAGCGCGGGCACGCCCCGCCGCCGGTGCTCGCGGTAGCCGGGCAGCGCCACGAAGAGGGCCGACGGCACGGCCAGCAGCGCTATGCCCACGTGCATCCACGTCTCCATCTCGCCCGCCGACGCCCACGCCGACAGGCCCACGAGCGCGAACGGCAGCACGAGGCAGTGCACGAGGCACAGCACCGACGCGCCCAGCCCCAGCCGGTCGAGCCAGAGCGCGCGGGTCGTGGTAAGGCGGGAAACGGGCATAGTCAAAAGGCTGGGCGTGAGGCTTCCAAAAGATTTGTACGCAGACGGGTTCCGGCGCCCGGCCTGCCCTCTGGCGAAAACGGGGTGATGGCGTATCATGCGCCGTTTGCGCCCCTTGCCCATGCCCCCCACCGACGACCGCGACCTGGTCTGGAAAATCTACGTCGAGCTTGGCGCGATGGAGCGCCACTTCAACGAACTCCAGTCGCGCTACCGCGCCCTTGCCTCTACGTGGCTGCTGGCGGCCTTTGGCGGCATCGGCTTCGTGCTCACGACCGAGCTGTCGTTCGTGACGCTGCCTGCCGAGTGGGCCGTGGCCCTCGTGGGGCTGGCAGCGGCGGCGGGCGTGTACCTGCTGTGGATGCTCGACCTGCTCGTGTACCACCGCCTGCTCGACGCCGCGTTTGTCGAGGCGTGGCGCCTGGAAGAACGGCACCCGTGGCTGCCGCAGGTGCGCGCGGGCATGATGAAGCTGCAAAACGCCGTCGGCGTGCTGCGCTACGTGCGCCTGTTCTACCTCACGGGTTTCGGGCTGATGGCCGCCATCGCCGCCGGCGCCCTCGTGCTGCGCGGCGCGCGCGGCGACGAGGGGTGGGCCTTTGTGCTGGCCGCCGCCATCGCCCTGCTCGCGGGCGTGCTGGGGGCGCGCATGGTCGCGGGCACGAAAAACACCGCCGCGCTGCGCAAAGCCCTCGACGCCGCTTGACTTTCGGGCGGGCGATCCCTAAAAAGAGATCGCCTCCATCTGCGTTACGCCGGGCAGCGGGGAGTGTCTGCCTGGCCAGTTTCCCGGTCGCGGCCCGTACGCGCGTTGCCGTCGCTTCTCACGTTACCGAGGGCGTCTGCCATGTCGAAGCTGCTGTTTGCCATCCACGGGATGGGGGAGAATGCGGAGGGCTGGGCCGTGCCCATCCGCGATACGCTCAACGCCCTCGCGGGGCAGTACGAGGCCTTTGCCGGGCGGCCCGCGCCCTTCGCCCTCGTCGGCCCCGACGCCGACCTGCCCGCGCTCGGCCCCGACACCATTGCCCTCGTGCCCGTGCGCTACGACGGCGTTTTCGACGTGTGGCGGCAGCAGCTCGGCGCGTCGGTGGACGAACTGCGCGCCTTTGTCGGCAGCGGCGAAATAGCGCTGCCCGAGGGCGCGGGCAGGCTGCTCGACTGGCTCGACACCGCCCCGCCCGACGAGCGGCACTACTTCTGGGCGTATGCCCTCGACGTGCTGCTCTACCGCTACACCCTCAAAGCCGGCGAGGTGCGCGTGCGCGTGATGCAGCAGATCGCCGGGGCGCTCGGGCGCGCGATGGCGGGCGGCAGCGCCGTGCAGGCCAGTGTGCTGGCCCACAGCCTGGGCACCGCCGTCGCCCACGACAGCCTCGCCACGCTGGGCACCGACCCCCTCGGCAATCCGCCCAACGGCGCCTTCCGCGTGCCGCGCCTGTTCCACAGCGTCTGGATGATGGCGAACGTGAGCCGCATCCTGCAATCCGACCGGCCCGTGTACCAGAGCATCGTGTGCCCCGTCTCGGCGCGGGCCACGGGCTACACCGACCTGTACGTGACGGCGCGGCACGCGCTCGACCCCATCCCGCTCGTCGAGCCGTTCGCGCCCGAGGCGTGGGGATCGGGCTTTGCCGACCTGCGGCTGACGACGGTGCGCGACTTCAACGTCCACGCCTTTGAGCACTACCTGGGTGCGCCCCAGGTGCACGTGCCCCTGCTCAACAACCTGTTCGGGATGGTGGTGCCCGAGGGCGAGTTCGACAGGGCCGTGCAGCGCGACAGCGGCGCAGCGGGGCCGCCGTGCGTGGAAGAGGTGAAAGAGTTCGTCCACCGCGCCGCCGCCCTCGTGGACCTGTTCCGCAGCCGCTCCGTCCTCGAACTCGCCATCGGCGCAAGCCAGTTCATGGCGCTCGTCGCCCGGATGCGGCAGGCGTGCGGCGCCCTCGCCGTGCTCTTGCTGTTCGCCCTGACGGCCCGCGCCCAGCCCGCCCTCCGCGACGACTGCGACGCGCAGCGCGTCCAGGCGCAGGACGTGGGCGAGCTGCCGGTGGAATGGCAACCCCGCCACCCCAACGCCATTTTCGCGCGCTACGCAGAGGATCGCGAGGCGGGGCAGTGGCGAAAGGTTTTTCAGGCTGAACAGGCGCGCATCGAAGCCGACACCGTTC
The DNA here is from genome assembly GCA_965365535.1 of uncultured Rhodothermales bacterium. GTDB lineage: Bacteria > Bacteroidota > Rhodothermia > Rhodothermales > BA12 > CBDUCD01. The sequence continues at coordinate 5,974 of CBDUCD010000078.1, forward strand.
TCGCCGCGCCTTTCCGCGCCCCGTTGCTGCGGCAGCTTGGCCTGCTCGTCGCCGAGGTCGAGGGCGTCGCCCTCCGCCCCGACAGCGCCACGCTGGTCGCCACAGCCGCAGGCGTGGGCACGACGCGCTTTACCATCCAGAAGCCCTCCGGCGTCGGCTTTGGCGAGGTGTACCGCCTGTTTCCCGGCACGCCCGACTCGCTCGCCCTCACGCCCGCGACGCCCCCCCGCGCCCGCCGCGCCGTCTGCTGGGCGGCCATCGGACTCGAAAAGCTGCTCGTGGCCTATGGCGAAACGGCGCGGGCGCGGGCCGTCGAGACGCTCGACCGCCTGGTGGCGCAGTGGGACGCCTTCAACCAGCACAGCTATTCGATGTACCCGTGGGAGCTGGCCGCCAACAGCCTGGGGCGCCGCCGCGTGTCGCTGGCGCCGCCGCGCCGGCAGCTGGTGCTGCTGCACCCGTCGGTTTCCGTGGGCGTGGCGGGCTGGCCGCCCGCTGAGGCGGGGCGCGTGGATCTGCTGGCGCTCGAGGTGGCGGGGCTGCTCGCGTACAACGCCAGCCGCCGCGACTACCGGGGGGCGTCGCTGCTCGTGACGCTGCCCGCGGCGGGCGGGCCGGGCGGCGGCGCGCTCGTGCACCTGAGCCGCACCATCCGGGCGGGCTACGCCTTCCGCCTGGCGGCGTCCGACCCACTGAAATCGGGCACCCTCGTCGTCTCGCTCGACCTGTACAAGGCACTCATGGGCGTGCCCGAAAAGCTGCGCGACCTCCGCACCCGCGCCGAAACCGTGCGCGACGAGGTGCTGCGGTAACGGGGCACTGGTCACTGGTTGGTGGTCACTGGTCACTGGTGACGCGCCGGCGTGGCAGGGCGCAATGAATGGCGCCCCTACGGTGCTCCGCCATTGTGCTTCACCAAACACCTCACCACCTCGCCATCCCACTCGCCCCTACGGCCTTACTCGCAACTCGACACTTCTCAACACTTGCCATGCTTGCTCCTGAACCTGTTCTCACCCCCTCTGCCGCCTTCCGCGTGTCCGACGAACCCCGGTCGCGCGAGGTGCGGCTCGGGCTCGTGATGTACGGCGGCGTGTCGCTGGCCGTGTACATCAACGGCGTCGGGCGTGAGTTTTTCAACGCCGTGCGCGGACGCGGCGTGTTCCGGCTCGTCAAGGCGATGACGGACTCGGACATCGTGGTAGATGTCATCTCGGGCACGTCGGCGGGCGGCATCAATGGCATCATGCTCGCCTACGCGCTGTGCAACGGGCGCGACTTCGCGGCGACGGCGCAGCTGTGGCGGCAGCACGGCGGCATCCAGAACCTGCTGCGCGCCCCGACAGACGCCAACGCCGTGTCCGTCCTCGACAGCGAGGGGTATTACGAGCCGCACCTGCGCGAGGCTTTTGCCTCCATGCCCGAGATCAGCGCGTCCACGAGCCGGCTGATGGGCGAGGCGCCCTCAGCGTTTTCGGAACTCGACCTGTTCGTGACGGGCACGGACGTGGACGGCGAGCGCTACACGCAGTTCGACGACGCGGGCCACCCCATCTCGGTCAAAAACCACCGGGGCGTATTTCTGCTCAAGCACCGCGAGGGCCGCAAAGAGCCGTTCCGCCCCGACGGCGATCCCGCGAGTCCGCACGACGCCACGCACGCCGCCCTGGCCCGGCTGTCGCGCCTCACGTCGTGCTTTCCCGGCGCCTTCGCGCCCGTCCACGTCACCGGCGCCGACGAGGCCGGGCGGCGCTTGCAGACGTGGGGCCAGCTGCGCCCCGAGGCGTGGTTTCTCGACGGCGGCGTGCTCGACAACAAGCCGTTCACGCTCACGCTCGAAGCCATCTTCAGCCGCACCGCCGACCGCGACGTGGACCGCAAGCTGTTCTACGTCGAACCCGACCCCGAGGCGTTCGACGAGGCCGAGCGCGCCCAGACGCCCAACGTCGTCCAGGCCGTGCTCCAGGCCCTCATTGGCATTCCGGGCTACGAGAGTATTTCGGAAGACCTCAAGCGCCTCAACGACCACAACACGAAGGTCGAGCGCTACGCGCGCATCACCGAGGACACGGCGCGCCACCAGCGCGTGATGGGGGTAGCGGCGGCGTCGCACCCCACGGCGCGGCGCATCTACGAGCGCACCCGCCTGACGGTCATCAGCGACCGCGTGGTCGAGGGGCTGTTTCAGACGGGCGGGCGCAAGCGGGTGCTCACGCCCGACGAGCGCGTGCGCGCCGGCGAGATCGTGCGCGCCTTCGACGAGTTTGTCGAGCCGCAGGTGCTTTTCACCCGCATAGACGTGTACTTCCCGCAGCGGCGGCTCTACCGTTTGATTTATCTCATCTTCGGCCTCGTCAACCGCCCGTCGCCGGGCGAGGAGTTGCCCTCCGCGCAGGCCGACGCCTACCGGCAACTCTGGCGCGTGCTCAACCGGCAGCTCCGCCTCTACGAGGTCATCGAATCGGCCATGCACGGACTCATAGACCGGCTCGACATGAACTGGCAGGGCAGCACGGCTGCGCGCCTGTGGGAAACCCTGGCCGACGCCCTCGAACACCTGCTTGCGACCGACGCGGCGCACCCTTTCCAGCAGGACGCCGCCACGCGCCTGCCCGACAGTCCGGGGCCCCTCACGCCCGAAGGCTGGCTGCCCTCGGCCACGCTTTCGGCCTACAACAGCGCCCTCAAAGCGCGCCGCGACCGCCTCGTCGAGGCCATTCCCCAGGCGCCGCACAGCGCTACCAACCTCATCCAGCAGGCCCACGGGTGGGACGACGAGATCGTCGCGGCCTTCGTGCCCGACGCCGACGACGCCGTGCGGCAGGCGTTCGACGATTTCGAGGCGCTCGACGAGGTGCTCTACCCGCTCGAAATCATGAGCGGCACGGGCGAGCGCGACGTGATCGAAACCGTGCGGCTGAGCCCCAAAGACGCCAACCGGGGCTTTTCGGCCAACAGCCTCGCCAACAAGGTGTCGGGCGACACGGTGTACCACTTCGGCGGCTTTTTCAAGCGCTCGTGGCGCGCCAACGACATTTTGTGGGGACGGCTCGACGGCGTGTGCCAGCTGGTCGAAACCCTCGTGCAGCCCGACCGGCTGGCTACTATCGCGCGCGAGGACGGCTGGCGCGCCCGCGTGCGCGCCGAGCTTTACGACGGCGCGGCGCTGCGCCCCGACTTCGACCCGGCCCGGCTTTTCCCGCAGTCCGGCGCCGCCTCGCAGGCCGAGTTTGCGGGCTGGCTCGACCGCCTTTTTTCCGACGACGGCGCGGCGCGCGGCCAGGCCCTCGCCGAGACGGACCGCATGGTGACGCTTCTCGTCGAGATGGCGCAGCTCGAAATCCTGGCCGAAGAGCTGCCCAACGTCATCGGCGACGCCCTTGACGAGCAGAACGAGTGGAACAGGTTTCCGGCGCAGGAGACGCCGGCGGCGCCGGGCGTGGGCGAGCCGCCGTGGGTGTACCGGACGACGGGCAAAAAGCTCGACCCGTTCGTGGCCGCCGTCGCGTCGGCGCAGCAGTCGCGCAAGGCGTTCGACGGCCTCGTGGGCAGCGGCGAGGGGGCTGCCGAGCCGCGCCAGACGCCCCTGGGGCGCTTTTTCCTCGAACGCTACCGCGTGGGCGCCGAGGAGGTGGGCAAGGACATCCCGAGCGTCGTCCTGATGGACGTGATGGCGAGCGCCCTGCTCGTCGTCAAAAACTGCATTCTCGCCGCTTTCGGCGACGACGCGTACCGCATCCGGGCGCACCCGCTCTACCGCTACACCATCGCGCTCCCGCTGCGCGTCTTTTACGGACTCGCCAAGCTGTCGCGGCGCGTGCCGGGCCTGCTGCTCGTCGTCGGCGTGACCGTCGTGCTGTTGTGCGCGCTCGCGCTCACGGCGGCCTACGTGTGGTTCGACGCCCTCGTGTTCACCAGCAACGGGCTCGACCGCACGGGCCTCGTCGTGTTCGTGCTGGTGCCGGCGTTTCTGCTCGTCGGCCTCGTGGTGCTGCTGGGGTGGGCCGGCCGGTGGTTTGGCGGGCTGCGGCGCGGCGGCGTCCGCACGCGGGGAAGCGGGCGGAGCTAGACGGCCTTGACGGCGCTCACGAGCTGGCTCAGCGTGTCTTTCGCGTCGCCGAAAAGCATGGACGTGTTGGCGTTGTAGAACAGCTCGTTCTCGACGCCCGAGTAGCCGGGCCGCATCGAACGCTTCAGCACGACGACGCGCTTGGAGTGGTCCACGTCGAGGATGGGCATTCCGTAGATGGGCGAGGCCGTATCCGTGCGGGCGGCGGGGTTGACGACGTCGTTGGCGCCGATGACGAGCGTCACGTCCGTCGTCGGGAACGAGCCGTTGATGTCCTGCATCTCGTAGAGCCGGTCGTAGGGGACGTTGGCCTCGGCCAGCAGCACGTTCATGTGGCCCGGCATCCGGCCCGCGACGGGGTGGATGGCGTAGCGCACGTCCACGCCGCGCGCGGCCAGCACGTCGGCCAGTTCGCGCACCTGGTGCTGCGCCTGCGCGACGGCCATCCCGTAGCCCGGCACGACGACGACGCGGTCGGCGTAGGCGAGCAGAATCGCCGTGTCAT
>CBDUCD010000079.1:0-10479 GCA_965365535.1 uncultured Rhodothermales bacterium
GCCCCAGCAGCCGCGCCACGGCCACGCCGCTGCGCGCCCCACCAACGATGGTGGCCGTCTTGCCTTTGAGGAGGAGGGGGAGGGTCATTGCGAGGTGGCGGGGTGGCGGGGTTTGTCAGTTGTTGAGATGGATGGGTTGGCTATCGGCCTGGTAGTAAACAACCATCTAACCATCAGCCAACAGCGAACATCGTGAGCAAAACCAACTATTGAATGCGAAGCGACAGAATGGTGGCGACGGTCGTGACGGCGGTGATAATCCAGAAGCGCGTTACGATCTTCGCTTCGTGCGTGCCGCGCGCCTCGAAATGGTGGTGCAGCGGTGCCATCCGAAAAACGCGCTGGCCCGTACCCGTGCGTTTCTTCGTCCACTTGAAATAGCCCGTCTGGATGATGACCGAGAGGGCTTCGGCGAAATAGATAAAGCCCATGATGGGCAGCAGCAGCTCTTTGCGGATGGCGAGCGCGAGCGTGCCGACGGCGGCGCCGAGGGCGAGCGAGCCCGTGTCGCCCATGAAAACCGTGGCCGGGTAGCCGTTGAACCAGAGAAAGCCGAAGCACGCCGCCGCCATCGCCGCGGCGAAAATCGTGGCCTCGCCCGCGCCGGGCAGGTAGAGCACGTTGAGGAAATCGGCCATCACGCTGTTGCCCACGATGTACGTGAGCGCCACGAGGCCGAGGGCGACGAACGCCGTCACGCCCGTCGTCAGCCCGTCCAGCCCGTCGGTCAGGTTGACGGCGTTGGAGACGCCCGTGAGGATGAACACGACGACGGGGATGTACACGGCCCAGCCGATGTCGAGCCCGCCCACCCAGTCGCGGAAAAAGAAGTAGTTGAAGTCCTTGCCCGCGAAAAAGGGCATGTGCGTGATGGAGCGCACGTCGGCAAACTGCGGGTGGAAGTAGAGCACGGCGCCCACGACAAAGCCGAGCGTGATCTGGCCGACGAGTTTGTAGCGCGGCTTGAGGCCCTCCTTGTCTTTGCGGACGGTTTTGATGTAGTCGTCGGCAAAGCCAAAGGCGCCCATCCACGCCGTCGCCAGCACGACGAGCCAGATGTACACGTTGGCGATGTCGCCCCAGAGCAGCGTCGCGCCCAGCAGGGCCAGCAAAATGATGAGGCCGCCCATCGTCGGCGTGCCCGCTTTGTGGGCGTGGCTCACGACGCCCGCGCCGGCGCCTTCGCGCACGCGCTCGCCGAGCTGCTCGCGGCTGAGCCAGTTGATCATCGTCCGCCCCACGAACAGCGCGATCAAGAGCGCCGTGATGGCCGACAGGGACGCCCGGACGGTGATAAACCTGAACACCTGGAATCCAGGCGGGTGGTAGGTTTTCTCCAGGTACGTGAGCAGGTAGTAGAGCATAGCAGATCGCGGTTCAGCCCTGCGCGGGGTGCTCGGCGCCAAAAAGGGTGCGCACGAGGGCGCGGTCGTCGAAGGGGACTTTTTCCGTCCCCACCACCTGATAGTCTTCGTGGCCCTTGCCGGCCACCACGAGCACGTCGCGGGGCGCCACGTGGTCGGCGGCAAAGGCGAGGGCTTCGCGGCGACCTACGATCCACGCGGCGCGGGCGGGGGCGTCCATGCCGCGCCGGATTTCGCTCAGGATGGCCTCGGGGTCTTCGCGGCGCGGGTTGTCGCTCGTCACCACGACGCGGTCGGCGTAGCGCTCGGCGATGCTGCCCATGAGGCGGCGCTTGGTGGTGTCGCGCTCGCCGCCGCAGCCGAACAGCACCCACAGGCGCCCGTCGGCGGGCATGGTTTCGCGCGCGGTGCGGAGCACGTTTTCGAGGGCGTCGGGCGTGTGCGCGTAGTCCACGATGATGCTTTTGCCGTCGGGCGTCACGAACTGCTCGAAGCGGCCCGGCACGGGCGGCGCCGCCTGGAGCGCGGGCACGATGCGGGCGGCTTCAAAGCCGAGGGCGCGGCCCGTGGTGTAGGCGGCGGCCAGGTTGTACGCGTTGAAGCCGCCCACAAACGGGTACCGGGCCGTGTGCCCGTCGAGGGTGAGCGTGAGGCCACGCAGCTCGTTGCCCACGACGGCAAAATGCACGTCGGCGGGAAGGCGGGTGCCGTAGGAGAAAAGGCGGGCGCGGGTGCCGGCGACGAGGGCGGCGCCGTTGGGGTCGTCGGCGTTGTAGATGGCGGCGGCGTCTGCCGGCAGCATGTCGAACAGCCGCTTTTTGGCGGCGACGTAATCCTCGAAGCGTCCGTGGTAGTCGAGGTGGTCGCGGGTGACGTTGGTAAAGACGCCGGCGGCAAAGCGCGTCGCCGCCACGCGGTCCTGGTCGAGGGCGTGCGACGACACTTCCATCGCGGCGTGCGTCACGCCCGCGTCCACCATCTCGCGCAGCAGCGTTTGCAGCGCGGCGGCGTCGGGGGTCGTGTGCGTGGCTTCCCGGAAGGCGTCGCCCACGCGGATGCCGACGGTGCCGACGAGTCCGGCCTGGTAGCCAAGCCCGCGGAACAGGTGGTAGAGCAGGTGCGCCGTCGTGGTCTTGCCGTTCGTGCCCGTCACGCCCACGAGCGCGAGCGCGTCCGAGGGGTCGCCGGCAGCGAGGGCGGCAGCGAGGGCAAGGGCCTTCCGGCCCCGGGCGACCTGCACGAAGGCGGTGCCGGTGTATCGCACGGATGCGTCCGCCGGCACCGCCTCGCACAGGATCGCGGTTGCTCCGTTTTTAACAGCCTTGTCAATGAACTGGTGGCCGTCGGCCTGGCCACCGCGCAGGGCGACGAACAGGCTGCCGGGCCGCACGAGGCGGCTGTCTGCCGTCACGTGCCCGAAGCTGGCGTCGCGCACGCCTGCCGGGCTGCCGGCCAGGAGGCCCGCGGCGTCCAGCCGTTGTGCGAGAAGGGTCAGCTTCATGGAGGTGTCAGATCGGTTCAGCGGCACGCGAGGGTGGCCTGCCGCGCCAGGGGCTGCCCGGCGGCGGGCGCCTGCGCGGCCACCACGCCCCGCCCCTCGACGCGCACCGCCACGCCCAGCAGCGACAGCCAGTAGCGGGCCTCGCGGGCGCTGAGCCCCGTCAGGTCGGGCATGGTGGAAAGGGGGTCGGGCGCGGCGGCAGGCGTGAGCCGCACGCCCGCGCCGGGCGCCTCGGGGGTGCCGGCGGCAGGAAGCTGGGCCGCCACGACGCGGGCGCCGTCTTGCGGGTCGAAGGCGGCGGGGCGCAGGCCGGCCACGCGCAGCCGCGCCGCCGCCACGGCGAGGGGCACGCCATCGAGGGCGGGCAAGGGCTGGGCGGGCGCCTCGGGCAGCGGCTCGACAGGCGCCAGCCGCGCGGCGATGCGCGGAAACGTGCCCACCCACCGCTCGGCAATCCGCTGGAAAATGGGCGCCGAGATGTGGCCGCCGTAAATACCCTCGCTGGGCTCGTCCACGACGACGATGAGGGCCACCTGCGGGTCGTCGGCGGGGAAGAAGCCCACGAACGACGACCGGTAGGCGCCCGAGTAGCCGCCGCCGTCGGCTTTGCGCGCCGTGCCCGTTTTGCCCGCCACGCGCAGCCCGGCCACCCGGGCGCGCTGGGCCGTGCCTTCTTCCACGACGGCCTCGAAGGCCGGCAGCAGCGTGCGGGCCGTGCGGGCGCTGAAAGCACGCCGGACGGAATCCTGGCGGGCCGTCCACAGCAGGCGGCCCGTCACGTCGCGGCGCTCGGCCACGACGTAGGGCTGCACCAGCAGCCCGCCATTGGCGAGGGCGCAGTACGCGGCCAGCATCTGGAGGGGCGTCACGGCCACCTCGTAGCCGATGGACATGGACGTGAGGCTGGTGCCGCTCCACTCGGCGGGGCGCTTGAGGCGGCCCGGCGTCTCGCCCGGCAGGTCAATCCACGTGTTCTGGCCAAAGCCGAGGGCGCGGGCGTGGGCGTAAAACTGCTCGGGCCGCAGGCGCGTCGCCACGCGGGCCGTGCCCACGTTGCTCGAAAGGGCCACGACCTCTTTAAAGGGGATCGTGCCGTGCCCGTGCGTGTCGCGCAGCGTCCGCCCCGCGATGACGGCCCAGCCCTCGCCCGTCTCGATGGGCTCGTCCATCCCCACGACGCCTTCTTCGATGGCGGTTTCGGCGAGGACGAGTTTGAACGTCGAGCCGGGCTCGATCTGGTCGGTGATGCCGTGGTTGCGCTGGTTGAACTCGGAGAATTGCCCCGGCGCATTGGGGTCGTAGGTGGGCGCGTTGGCAAGGGCGAGAATGGCGCCCGTGCGCGGGTCCATGGCGATGGCCGTGGCCCAGCGCCCGCCGGCTTCTGCGAGGCCGCGCGCCAGCTCCTCCTCCAGAATCGTCTGCCGCACCAGGTCCACCGTGAGCACGAGCGTTTCGCCGTGCCGGGGCTCGACCACGCTGCCGCCCACGAACGCCTTGATGTGGCCCTGCCGGTCGCGCTTGACGGCGCGGCGCCCGTTTTCGCCTTTGAGAAAGGCGTCGTAGCGCAGTTCGAGGCCCGCCAGCCCGTGCCCGTCGCGGCCCGTGTGGCCCAGCACGTGCGCCGCCGTGGGGCCGTACGTGTAGCGCCGCGTGTGCTGCCCGTCGAGCAAGAGGCCGGGCACGCCCAGCGCCTCGACGGCTTCTTTCTGCGCCTCGCCCAGCCCCCGGTGCAGCATCACGTACTGCTTCGAGCGGCGGGTGCGCACGCGCGTCCGGTACGCCCCGGCGGGGACGCCCGTGAGATCTGACAGTTTTTCAAAGAACAGGTCGGCTTTCTCCCCGAAGCCGCGCGCCGTGGGGTCGAGCGCGAGGTCGTAGCGCGCCGCATTCGTCGCCAGCACGCGCCCCGACGCGTCGAGGATGGTGCCGCGCAGCGCGGGGATGTCAACGTGGGTGCTGGCCTGCGCCGCGCCCTGCGCCCGCAGCGCCGGGCCTTCGCTCAGGCTGATGTGCAGCACGCGCAGCACCACGAACACCGGCAGCAGGCTGACAAGCGTCAGCACCACGTACATGCGGGCTCTGATCTGGCTGCGGGCGTCCACGGAAAGGTGATCGGGTTGGTTGGGGTGGTAGCGGGGTGGTGAGGTTGTGGGTCGTGTTTGCGAGCGACGTGGCGAACAGCGGTCGAGCAAGCTTCATCATTTTGTGTCGCCCCCTGTTCACCCACCATCAGCGAGCAAAGCGAGCGTCATTACCTCACTCCTCGACGGCGATGGCGGGGCCGTACGCGATGCCTTCCTCCAGCCCGAGCGCGCGGGCTTTGGGGATGATGGTGCCCGGCGCCGTGGCGGCGTCGAAGGCGGCTTTCGTGCGGTTGTATTTGAGGTGGAGGCGCAGATTCTCGCGCCGCACGATTTGCAATTCCGACAGCACCTCGTCGGTGCGGTACACGTGGCCCACGTACAGCAGAAACGCCACCGCCGCCGCCACGACGAGCAGCACGAAACGCCCCATGGACACGCGGCCCAGCAGGGCTTCCGTGCGGCCCACCTTGCGGGCGAGGGGTTCGCCGCCCAGGTCGCCCCAGCCCGGCAGCCGCCCCGAAGCCACGGGGCGTACCGGCGTGGCGGCGTCCGGGCGGGCGTCGCGGCGTTCGCGGGTGGAAAGGGTAGCAGGCATGGCGTCAGGCGTCGGGCGTGGCCGTCCGCTCCGCAATGCGGAGGCGGGCGCTGCGGGCACGCGGGTTGAGCAGGATTTCGCTTTCGTCGGGTTTGACGGCGCCGCGCCCGACCTCGCGGAAAGGCGCGATGCGGTTGCCGTAGAAGTCGCGGTGGGCCTCGCCGGCAAAGTTGCCGTAGCGGAAAAAGCGCTTGGCGCGCCGGTCTTCAAGCGAGTGGTACGCCAGCACCGCCACGCGCCCGCCGGGGGCCAGGCGGCGCGCGCTGGCCGTGAGCACCTTTTCCAGCGCCGCCATCTCGCCGTTGACGGCCAGGCGGAGCGCCTGAAAAACGCGCGTCACCGTTTTGGCCTCCTCGCGCGTGGGCACCGCCCCGCGCACGACCTCGGCCAGCCGCCCCGTCGTCTCGACAGGCCGGGCGGCGACGAGGTGGCGGGCGATGGCGCGGGCGCGGGGCTCCTCGCCGTCCCACAGCAGTTGCCGCAGGTCGGCTTCCGTCCACGTGTTCACGATGTCTGCCGCCGTGAGGCTTTCGCGCGTGTCCATCCGCATGTCGAGCGGCGCGTCGGCGCGGAAGCTGAAGCCCCGCTCGGGCGCGTCTATCTGGTGCGACGACACGCCCAGGTCGAGCAGGAGCCCATCAATGAGGCCGATGCCGGCGCCGTCGAGGAGGCTTTCCAGGTCGGCGAACGAGCCGCGCAGCGCCCGGAAGCGCCCCGCCGCCGTTGCCTCCGCCAGCCGTGCCTCGGCTTCGGCAAGCGCGTCCGCGTCCCGGTCTATGCCGACGACGCGGCCCTCGGGGGCGAGGGCGTCGAGCAGGGCAGCGCTGTGGCCGCCGCCGCCCAGCGTGGCATCCACGTACAGGCCCGCCGGGCGCGTCACGAGTCCGCTGATTACAGCATGGCAAAGAACAGGGGCGTGGTAGGGGGTGGCGTAAGGCAGCCCGCCCGTGGCGTGCGACCTCATTACAGGCCCCCCATCACGCGTTCGATGAGTTCGTCGTTGCGGGCGCCGGGGGCGTTGAGCTGCGCCTTGAAAACCGCCGGGTTCCAGACTTCGACGTGGTCGAGCACGCCCAGGATGAGCGCCTTGTCGCCCACGTCGAGGTGGGCCATCTCCATCTGCTCCCGGTTGAGCCCCACGCGGCCCTGCCCGTCGAGCGTCACGTCCTCCGCGTTCATCGTCATGATGCGGATGGCGTTGCGCACGTCGGCGCGGTACTGGTTCTGCTGGCTCATCTCCGCCTCCTTCACCGCCCACACGTCGGCGGGGTAGAGCAGGATGCACGCCTCGCCCATGCCCGGCGTGGCGACAAAGGTGCCGCCGGCTTCGGGGCGGAGGGCACTGCGAAGCTTGGCCGGGATCGCGAGGCGACCCTTGCTGTCGATCGAGTACTCGTATTTGCCTTTGAAGCCTGCCATTGCCTGGGATGCGTCCCCCTTTGCTTTCCCCCGATTCCCCACTTTTCCCCACCGCCCCCTGAAACTACGTCCCCACGCCTTAAAGTCAACGTTTTCAGGCCAGAAACAGCGGTTTTTCGCACCATCGTGCAGCCCGACTTCGCATATGCACATGATGTCGGGGCGCAAAAAACCCCTGCCCTGCCCCCGAGGGTGAAAATCAAACCCCCATCATTTTGGGGTTTCTTCGAGGGGTGAAAATGGATTCACCCCGCCGTATCTTCCGCCCCATCGTCCGCTGCACATAGCTTTTCCCCCGATGCCTGCTTCCCTTACCGAGCGCCAGAACGAAGCCTTCGAGTTCGTGCGCCGATACGTGCGCGAGCACCGCAAGCCGCCCACGCTGGGCGAGATCGGCGCGGCGCTGGGCATCCGCTCGAACAACGCCGTCACCAAACTCGTGCGGGCACTCGAAACGAAGGGTTACCTCGGGCGCGATCCGCACGTGGCGCGCGGCATCAAGCTGCACGAGACCGAGGACCCGTTTGCCCTCGGCGAGGGCGTGCCGCAGCTTCCCATCGTCAGCCGCACGACGAGCGCGCAGCCCGAAAAGCTGCGCTCGCGCCCCGTAGGCTTCCTGTCTGCGGACGCGTTCTGGCTGGGCGGCGCCGACCCCGACGCGTGCGTGTTTGCCCGCGCGGGCGACGACGGCATGAACCCCGACGGCATCCGCAAAGGCGACGTGGTGCTGGTCGAGGAGCAGGACGCGTCTGCGCTGCCTGCCGGCACGCTGGCCGCCGTTCTCGTGGGCGACGACCTGAAGGTGCGCCGCTTCCACTTTGCCAACGGTCGCTACCACCTCCGCCCCGCCGACCGCCGCTACAGCGAGGAGGTTTTCGCCCCCGCCGACGCCGGCTGCCACGTCATCGGCCGCGTGCTGGCGGTGATGCGAAAGGTTTGAGTTGGCTGGGTTTGTTCAACCATCAACAGACTCTGCAAACGAACCCCAGGGTACCCCCACACTTCACCAACCACCTCGCCACCTCACCACCTCAAACCCGCGCCGCCGCCAGGCGCTGCGTGCGCGTGCGGCGCGGCGGGCGGGCGGCGTCGGCCAGGCCATGCTCGCGGGCAAAGGCGGTGCACGCCTCCACGAACGACGTGAACAGGGGGTGCGGGCGCAGCGCCGTGCTCCGGTACTCGGGGTGGAACTGCACGCCCACGAACCACCGCTTGCCCGGCAGCTCGACGATCTCGACCAGGTCGCGGCTCGGGTTGATGCCCACGAGGTTCATGCCGTGCTCGGCCAGCTTGTAGCGCAGCACGTTGTTGACCTCGTAGCGGTGCCGGTGCCGCTCCTCGACCGTCGCCGTGCCGTAAATCTGGCGCACGCGCGAGCCCTCGGCCAGGTGGCATTCATACGCGCCCAGCCGCATCGTGCCGCCCTTGTCGGTAATGCGCTTCTGGTCGCTCATCATGTCAATGACGGGGTGCGTCGTCTCGTGCGAAAACTCGGTCGAGTGGGCGTCGGGCCAGCCGCACACGTTCCGGGCGTATTCGATTACGGCGCACTGCATCCCCAGGCAGATGCCGAAAAAGGGCAGGTCGCGCTCGCGGGCGTAGCGGACGGCGGCGATTTTGCCTTCGATGCCGCGCTCGCCAAAGCCGGGCGCCACCAGCACGCCGGCCACGCCCTCCAGCTTGTCGGCGGCGTTTTCGGGCGTCAGCTCGTCCGAGAGGATGTAGCGGATGTCGGGCCGCACGCCCGTCTGCGCGCCGGCCAGCACGAAGCTCTCCGTAATGGACTTGTAGGCGTCCTGGTGCTCGACGTACTTGCCGATGAGGGCGATGGGGACGGTGGCTTCGGGGTTTTTGAGGCGCCGCAGAAAGTCCGTCCAACTGTCGAGGTCGGGCGCCTCGGGCGCCTTTTCGCCCGTCAGGTGCAGCATCTCGAGCACGATCTCGTCGAGTCCTTCTTCTTTGTAGAGGAGGGGCACCTCGTAGATGCTCTCGGCGTCGAGCGAGGCCACGACGGCGCGCGGCTCGACGTTGCAGAACAGGGCCAGCTTGCGCCGGATGTCGGCGTCGAGCGGGTGCTCGCTGCGGCACACGAGAATGTCGGGCTGGAGGCCGTACGAGAGCAGTTCTTTGACCGAGTGCTGCGTGGGCTTGGTTTTGAGCTCGCCCGCAGCGGCGAGGTAGGGCACGAGCGTCAGGTGCACGTCGAGCACGTTGCCGCGCCCCAGCTCGTAGCGCAGCTGCCGGATGGCTTCGAGGTAAGGCTGCCCCTCGATGTCGCCGACGGTTCCGCCGATCTCGGTCAGCACGACGTCGTAGAGGCCCGTCTCGCCCAGCTTGCGCATCCAGCGCTTGATCTCGTCTATGATGTGGGGCACGACCTGGACGGTTTTGCCCAGGTACGCGCCGGCGCGCTCTTTCGTGATCACTTCGAGGTACACGCGCCCCGTCGTGACGTTGTTGGCCTGGCTCGTCGGGCGCCCCAGAAAGCGCTCGTAATGGCCCAGGTCGAGGTCGGTCTCGGCGCCGTCGTGGGTGACGTACACCTCGCCGTGCTCGAAGGGGTTCATCGTCCCCGGATCGACGTTGATGTAGGGGTCGAACTTCTGGATCGTCACGCGCAGCCCGCGCGATTCGAGCAGGCGGCCCAGGGCGGCGCAGAAGATGCCTTTGCCGAGCGATGACGAAACGCCGCCCGTTACGAAGATGTACTTGGTCTGCACGGCCAGTGTCCGGTTTAGAGGGTGGGGTGGCGCGCCGCGCGTGCGGCTCCGAACCGGGCTTCAAGGTACGCCCTCTGCCCGTGCGGCGCCGGGCCGCTGTGTAAAAACCCGGCGCAGTCCCGACTTTTGTGCCTGCCGCCGGCCTTGCGCGCCCGGCGCCGGCCCGCTATTCTTCTCATCTCTCTTTCGCCCCAACACGACGTACGGCATGAACCTTTTCGCCCCTTTCCGCCCCCTCCTGCCCCTGCTCCTCGCGGCCTCTCTTTTCGGCGCCGCGTGCGATGGCGGCAACGGGGACGGCCCGCCCGCCACGAATGAGCTGGCAACGACCTTTGCCGCCGCGCAGCCCGGCGTCGTGCTCGGCCTCACCCTCACCGTGCCCGTGGACAAGCAGCAGCAGCCCCTGCTCGACTGCCCGCAGGGCGGCACCCTCGACGTGAACAACCGCACGGGCGCCGACCCCACGTTTTCGCGCGTGCTGCTCTACAAAAAGTGCAACGGCCTCGACGGGCAGCTTACCCTGTCGGGCGCGACGGCCTTTAAAGAGCAGTTCGTCTATTACGACGCCTTTCTCAGCGGCACCCTCGAAGGGCTGTGCCGCGTAAACCTGCGCAACTTCGTCGAAAGCGTGCAGGTCAACGCCTCCGACGCCAAGCCCGTCCGCACCACCCTTGCCGGCAACGTGACGGCGCAGTGCTCGAGCGGGCAGGTGCTCTGCACGTTCAACAACGCCGTGTACGACAGCAAAACGGCAGCGGAGACGTTTGCCGCGTCGTGCGAGGCGGGCCGCTGACGC
>CBDUCD010000080.1:0-10464 GCA_965365535.1 uncultured Rhodothermales bacterium
ATCGCGCAGATGATGATGACGTTGTCGGCCCCGTCGCGCAGCAGTTCGAGTTCGTACTCTTTCCACCCGAACAGGCACTCTTCGATGAGGACTTCGTGGATGGGCGAGAGTTCGAGGCCGCGCGTCACCTTGCGGTCGAACTCGTCGGGGTGCCACACGATGCCGCCGCCGTTGCCACCCAGCGTGAACGAGGGGCGGATGACGACAGGCGTGCCGCCCAGCTCCTGGGCGATTTCCTTGGCTTCGAGCAGGCTGCGGGCGGCCCGGCTGCGCGCCTGGTCGATGCCGATTTTTTCCATCAGGTCGCGGAATTTCTGCCGGTCCTCGGTGATCTCGATGGCGTCAATGTCCACGCCGATCACGTCCACGCCCATCTTTTCCCAGTAGCCCTCGGCGTGCAGCTTCTGCGCGAGGTTGAGCGCCGTCTGGCCGCCCATCGTGGGCAGGACGGCGTCGGGCCGCTCCTTTTCGACGATGGCCTTGATGGAGGGCACGGTGAGGGGTTCGAGGTACACCTTGTCCGCCGTCATGGGGTCGGTCATGATGGTCGCCGGGTTCGAGTTGACGAGCACGACGTGGTAGCCCTCGCGCTGGAGAGCCCGCGCGGCCTGGGTGCCCGAATAGTCGAACTCGCACGCCTGCCCGATAATGATGGGGCCACTGCCGATGAGGAGGATTTTGTGGATGTCGGTGCGCTTGGGCATAGGGGCTGGAAAGTGTCGAGTGGCGAATGCGGAACGGGGAAGGAGAGGCCGTAGGGGCGCAATTCATTGCGCCCGGCAGCAATGCAGAGGTCGAGTAGGGGCGCGGCGCCTGCCTCGCTTGCGGGGTGGCACATCCGCGTGAGCGCAGGGGTGCCATTCACTGCTCCCGGTGCGGCGGCAGCACGCGGGGCGTCTGGTGCGCGGGCAGGAGACGCGGCGGGGGCGGCAGCCTTCGGCCCACCTGCTTGCGCACGCCCCGCGTGTCCGGGGGCGTCGTCAGGCCAAGCGCCACGAGGGTCTGGCGCAGCGCCCACGCGTAGGCAGCCGGCGTCGTGCCTTCGGGAACGCTGAAGCCCTTCATCGCGCCGGGACGGCGTCGGCGGTGGCTGGCGTGGGCACGCCTTTGCCCACCATCGCCAGGAACTCGCGGAACAGGTAGTGGCTGTCGTGCGGGCCGGGGCTGGCCTCGGGGTGGTACTGCACGCACATGGCCGGGTGGCGCGCCCAGCGCAGCCCCTCGACCGTCCCGTCGTTGAGGTTGCGGTGCGACACGCCCACCACGTCGGCGTCGAGGCTGGCCTCGTCCACGGCAAAGCCGTGGTTCTGCGTGGACACCTCGACGTGCCCGCGGTGCAGGTTTTTGACGGGGTGGTTGGCGCCCCGGTGCCCGACAAACATCTTGTACACGCCAAAGCCCGCCGCGAGCGCCATGAGCTGGTGGCCCAGGCAGATGCCGAAAAGCGGCAGGCCCGTCCCGAACGCCCCTTTCACCATCTCGACGGCCTGGGGCATGGCGCGCGGGTCGCCGGGGCCGTTCGAGAGGAACAGGCCGTCGGGCTGCCACGCCAGCACGGTTTCGAGGGGCGTGTGCGAGGGAAACACGCGCACGGCGCAGCCCAGCCGGCTGAACGAGCGCAGGATGTTTTTCTTGACGCCGAAGTCGTACACGGCGATGCGCGGCCCCTCGCCCGCCGCAAAGTCGTAGGCGTCGGCAGTGGTCACGCGCGAGGCCAGTTCGAGGCCCGCCATCGAAGGCCAGCGGCGCGCCTTTTCGGCCAGCACGCCGGCGTCCAGCTCTTCGGTCGAGATGACGGCGTTCATGACGCCTTTTTCGCGCACGTGCCGCACCAGCCGCCGCGTGTCCACGCCCGTGATGCCGACGAGTCCGTGCCGCTGCATGTAGCTTTCGAGGGATTCCTCGGCACTGGCGTTGGAATAGTCCGCCGTGTAGCTTTTGACGACAAAGCCCGCCACGTGCGGCGCGTCGGCCTCGGTATCGCCCTGCTGGGCGCCGTAGTTGCCGATGTGCGGGTACGTCATGATCATGATCTGGCCGTGGTAGGAAGGGTCCGTCTGGATTTCCTGGTAGCCGGTCATGCTGGTGTTGAAACACAACTCGCCGCCGGTTTCGCCGCGCGCGCCAAAGCTGAAGCCGTCGGCGACGAAGCCGTCGGAGAGGGCGAGGCGGGCGGGAATGCGGAGCGGGGTATCGGGCATGGCAAAGGGGCGGTTTGCGGTGGGCAGATACAAAAAAACCTTCCCGAACGGGGAAGGTCGTCCTCCTAACGGAGGGATGGAACGGGAGCCGTAGGGGCGGGCAGCGGGCAGGGCAGCATACGCGGCGGGCAGATTGAAACTTGGCAAAAATACGGCGCCGCCCGGCCCGTTTCAACGGTGGGCACGGGCTTCATCCAACCTTCCCTCCCCCCTCGGGCCTCGCTATCTTCGGCGCGTGACTTCCCGCCAGCACCACAACGCCACCCGTTACCGCACCCGGCTGCTCGGCAGCACGGCGGGCGTGCTGCTGGCGCTGCTGCTGCTGTTCCGGCTCTGGCCCGCCCACCCGCCCGCGCCCCCGCGCGTGCTACCGCCCGGCCCCGAGCGCCTGATCACCATCGAGGAAATCGTCTCGACGACGCAGCCGGCCGCGCCCGCGCCGCCGCCGCCGCCCGACCTGCCGCCCGTCGAGGTCGAGGAGGTCGAGATGGAGGAGGTGCCCCTCACGCTCGACGTGCCGCTCGTGACGGCGCCGCCGCGCCCCGGCCCGCCCACTCCCGCGCCGCCGGGCGAAAGCGCGACGCCCGCGCCCCCGACGGGCGGCGTCTCGCGCGGCCTCAGCCCCGTCCGCATGGTGCACCCGTCCATGACCGACGAGACGCACCGCCGCATCCGCGCCGAAGTGGTCGTGGAGGCCGTCGTGGACGTGAACGGGCGGGTGCGCGAGGCGACGGTCGCGGCGCGCTACCTGCTCGACCGCAAAGGCAACCGCCTGCCCGTGGCCGCGCTCGACTACGACCTGGACGCCAAAGCCCTCGAACTGGCCCGCCGCTGGCAATTCCGCCCCGCCCTCGTGGACGGCCAGAAGGTCGAGCAGCGCTACCCCATCACGCTCCGCTGGGGCGGCCTCTCGGACGACTGACGGCGCGGGTGCCATCGCGCCTGATTGCCATGGACGGGCAGGCGGGCCGTAGGGGCGCAATTCATTGCGCCCCTACCAGCCACAAAGGTGAGTACCGTAGAGGCTGCCGCAGCACGCCCTCACAAGCCGTTGCAGCGCTACAGATCGCGGTAGCGGGCGTCCTCGACCTCGCGGTCCCACACGCGGCGCTCCCCGTCGCGGGGCGGAAGCTGGCCCGGCGGGCGCGGCGGCGGCGCCTGCATGGCGCGCATCAGGTTGCGGGCGACGCGCACCACCCAGTAGGCGATGAAAAGGAGCAGGAGGACTTTGAGCACGGTCAGAGCGCCGGGTTGAACACGTCCACGCCCTCGGGGGCGCCCTCGGCGATACGCCGCAGAATGGCGTCGAGATGCGCGGGGTGGGCCACGAAATCGGCCTCGGCCATCTGCACCACGAGCAGGGGACTTTTGGTGTAGCGGCGGAAATAATCGTTGTAGGCCGCGTGCAGGCGCGCGATGTACGCCGGGTCCATCTGCGCCTCGATGTCGCGCCCGCGCCGGGCGATGTTGTCCATCAGCTTTTCGGGCGTGGATTGCAGGTACACGAGCAGGTCGGGGCGCGGCGTGGCAGGCTGCACCATGCCAAACATGGTCTCGTACAGCTGGAGGTCGTCGCCGCCGAGGGTGAGGTGGGCGAAAATGCGGTCTTTGTCGAAGGCGTAATCGCTGACGGTAAAGGCGTGGAAAAGGTCGCCTTCGAGCAGTTCTTTCTGCTGCTGGAAGCGGTCGGCGAGAAAGCTGAGCTGGGTCTGAAACGCCCAGCGGGCGGGGTCTTCGTAAAAACGCTCGAGAAACGGGTTCTGCTCGAAGCGCTCGAGCACGAGGCGCCCGCCGTAGCGCTGCGCGAGCGTGCGCGCCAGCGTGGTCTTGCCCGCGCCGATGACGCCTTCGACGATGACGTAGTGGAGGCCGGCGGGCCAGGGCGTGAACAGGTCGCCCTGGGGCGAGAAGTGCTGCGTGTACAAAACGGGCGCGGGTCAGTCGAGCAGCCTAATATCGGTCGGCGCGAGGGCGCCGCCATCGGGACACGCCGCGAGGATTGCTTGAACCGGCGCGCAAAAGGGCGCGGGCAGCCACAGGCCGGGCGCCCCGTCGGCAAGGGGCTGGAGCACGAAGCGGCGCTGGTGCAGGCGCGGGTGCGGCAGCACCACGAGGGGCGTGTGGACGGTGCGATCTGCCCACAGGAGCAGGTCGAGGTCGAGGGGGCGCGGCGCCCACGGCAGGGTGCGCGTCCGCCCCATTCGCGCTTCGAGGGCCAGCAGCGTTTTCACCAGCGCCGCCGGGCTGTGCGTGGTTTCCAGGCGCAGCACGGCGTTGAGAAACGGCGGCTGCGGGGCGTGCGGCGGGCGCGTGTGGGCGGCACTCTCGTACACGGGCGAGGCGGCGAGCACCCGGATGCCCGCCGCCTCGCGCAGCCCTTGCGTGGCCCGGCGCAGCGCGGCTTCCCGGTTGCCCAGGTTGCTGCCCAGCGCCACGAACGCCTCGGCGCCCGCCGTCAAGGCGTCGCCGGCGCGGCCTCGGCCTCCGACGCGGCCTCCGCCACCGGCACGTCCGCCGTGCCGGCCACGACGCTGAAGAGGATGCGCACGTCGTCGCGGATGAGGTCGTCGGCCTTGCCGTCGTAGTTGATGTTCCAGTCGCGGCGGTTGATGATGAAATCCGCCGTGGCCGTGGCGCCGCCCGTGGTGACGAGGATGGAGGCGGGAAAGCTGACGCCCCGCGTGACGCCGTGCATCGTCAGGTTGCCCGTGACGGTGTGCGTGGCACCCGCCGAGTCGAGCGGCGCAAAGTCCGACGCCTCGAAGCGCGCCGTGGGAAACTGCGCCACGTCGAAAAAGTCGTCGGACATGAGGTGGCCCGTCAGCTTTTCGGTATCCGACCAGATGGAGTTGAGGTCCATGTCGAGCGTCACGCCCGTCACGTCCGAGCCCGAAACGGTGATGGTGCCGCTGAAGTCGTGGATGCCGCCGTCGTGCGCGCGCGTGACCTTGGCGGCCTTCCAGTCCACGCGGCTGCGCGCCGTGTCGATGGCGAGCGTGGTGCCCTCGGGGTTGGCGACGGCCACGGCGTCGCCCGTGGCGGCGTCGGGCGCGTCGCCCACGCCGGCGCAGGCCGCGAGCAGCAGCAGCGCGAGGGCGCCCGCGACAAGATTGAGTTTGTTCATGGTCGTGGAGGGGTTGGGATGGATGGAGAAAAGAGTGCCCTCGGCAGGAATCGAACCTGCGGCCTGCGGTTTAGGAAACCGATGCTCTATCCCCTGAGCTACGAGGGCAAAAGGCGAAACTTGTTCTAACAGGAAGTTACGCGCCCGAAGGTCGGCAGCCAAAAAGGGCGTACCGGACGGGCGGGTGAAAGTTTGGCGATGGGCGGCGGGGGTGCATCCTGGCCCCTATCTCACCGCTTCAACAGGGACTTCCGACCCTTGCCGCCGTGCTCGACGCCCTCGCCCCTTCCACGTTTTCCGTCTCGGTACGCCGCGCGCTGGGCGCGCTGGCCACGGGCACGCTGGCGGCGGGGGCGTTCGTGGCGCGGCGGCGCTTTACGGGCCAGCGCGACGCCGTGGTGCTGCCGCCCGCCCTCGACGCGCCCCTCCACGACCTGCCCGTGCTTGAAGGCGTGACGCGCTACTACCACCGCCCGGGCGTAGGCCGCCCCTTCGTGCTCCTGCCCGACCTCCACATGGCCGGCTCGGCGATGGACGTGAAGCCGCTTTTCGCCCACCTTGCCGCCGCCACGCCGCGCCCCATCCTCGTGCCCGACTGGCTGGGCTTCGGGCTGAGCGAGCGGCCCGACCGGCGTTACGTGCCCGGCCTGTTTCAGCGGCAGCTCCGCCTGCTGCTCGAACGCGCCGGCGAGCCCGCCGACATTGTCGCCTTCGGGCTGTCGGGCGTGTACGCCGCCGCCGTGGCCGTGGCGCGTCCCGAAAAGGTGCACAAGCTGATGCTCGTGGCGCCCTCGGGGCTGGCGGGCGACCCCGAGCAGCCTTTTCTGCGGCGCGTGCTCGTGGGGCTCTCGGGCGGCACGGGCACGTTCCGGCTCTACTTCAGGCGGCTCAGCAATCCCGAGTCGCTCCAGGCGTATTTCGCCGAGCACCTTTTCTACACGGGCGCGCCCATCCCCGACGAACTCTTCGGCTACGCGCTGCTGACGACGCACGTGCCCGGCGCCGACCACGCCACGCAGCGGCTGGCGCAGGGGCTGCTGGACATGCACCTCTACGCCACGCTGGCCTTCGAGCGCCTCCCCGTGCCCGCGCGCCTGGTGCTGCCGGCCCTCACGGACGAGATGGCGCCGCTCTACAGCCGCGTGCCCACCGTGGTGCGCGCCAACGCGCAGCTTTCCGTCGAGGCCATGAAGACGGGCCTGATGCCGCAGTGGGAGCAGCCCGACGCCTTTGCCGGGCGCGTCGAGGCGTGGTTTGCGCCCGACAAGCCCGCGCGGCGCCGCGCGAAGTAGTACCTTCGCGGCGTATTCAACCGCCGCCCGCGTGCCCCCCCCTTCCTACCGCAAAGGCCCCGTCGTGGCGTGGGCGCTTTACGACGTGGCCAACTCGTCGTTCACGACGCTGGTCGTCACCTTTATCTACAGCACCTACTTCACGGGCTACATGCAGCCGGGGCGCGACCTGACGCCCGTGTGGACGACGAGCGTGTCCATCTCGGCCATCCTCATCGCCCTCATCTCGCCGTTCGTGGGCGCCATTGCCGACCGGGGCGGCTACCGGCGGCGGTTCTTGCTGTCGCTCAGCGCCATCTGCGTGATAGCCACGCTCGCGCTCGCGTTTTTCCCGCCGGGGCAGTGGCTGGGCGCCATCGCCGTGTTCGTCGTGGCCAACCTGGCCTTTGAACTCAGCGCCGCCGTGTACGACGCGTTTCTGCCCGACCTCGCCCCACCTGAGGCCATCGGGCGCATCTCGGGCTTTGGCTGGGGGATGGGCTACGTGGGCGGCATCGTGGCGATGATGCTGGCGCTCTACGGCTTCGTCAAAACCGACAGCGCCCTGTTTCCCTTTCTGGGCGGCGCCCTCGGGCTCACGACGGAGGGCGGGCAGCACGTGCGCGCCACGAACGGCCTCGTGGCCGTCTGGTTTGCCGTTTTCACGATCCCGTTTATCCTGTTCGTGAAAGAGCCGCGCGTGGCCCGCAAAACGCGCGAGGCAAACGTCATTGCCGCCGCCTACCGGCAGCTTGCCGAGACGTTCGGGCACCTGCGCACCTACCGGCAGATCGTGCGGCTGCTGGTGGCGCGCCTGTTCTACAACGACGGCCTCGTGGTCATCTTCTCGCTGGGCGCCGTGTTTGCGCAGAGCGCGTACGGCCTCGACACCCAGCAGATCATCGCCTTCGGCATTCTGCTCAACGTGTCGGCGGGCGTGGGCGCCCTCGCCTTTGGCTTCGTGGACGATAAGATCGGCGGGCGCAACACCATTGCCATCAGCATCGTCGGCCTCGTCGTCGCCGTCCTCATCGGCGTGACGGGGCAGACGACGGCGATGCTGTGGACGAGCGGCGTGCTGATCGGCCTGCTCATCGGCCCGACGCAGGCGGCAAGTCGGTCGCTGCTGGGGCGCTTCGTACCCGACGACAAGGAAACCGAGTTCTACGGCTTTTTCGCCTTTTCGGGCCGCGCCACGGCTTTCATGGGGACGGGCTTGTACGGCCTGTTGCAGGGCGTTTTCGACTCGCACCGCGTCGCCATGTCGGGCACCGTCCTCTTTTTCGTGATCGGCTTCGTGCTGCTCATGCGCGTGGACGAGGCCGAGGGCGTCCGCCTGTCGGGGCGCGGCACCCTGCCCGTCGAAAACGCCTGAAACGCCATGCCAACCACTGTTGCCGACGTGCTCGCCGCCCTCGACCGGCTCGCCCCGGCGGGCTCGGCGATGGAGTGGGACAACCCCGGCCTCCAGGTCGGCGACAGGGCGCAGCCCGTCACCCGCGCCCTCGTCGCGCTCGACTGCACCGCCGAGGTCGTCGGCGAGGCCGAGGCCGTTGGCGCCGAACTCGTCGTCGCGCACCACCCGCTCATTTTCTCGAAGCTGGCGCGCGTGGCGGCGGGGCCGGGGGCCGCGGGGCTGGCGTACCGGCTGGCGCGCAAAGGCATCGCCCTCGCCGCCGCCCACACCAACCTCGACAGGGCGCGCGGCGGCGTCTCGTTCGCCCTCGCCGAACTGCTGGGCCTGCGCGACGTGTCGTTTCTGCACCCGACCGAAAACGCCCGCCGCATCCTGACGACGTTCGTGCCCGCCCTGCACGTGGACGCCGTCCGGGACGCGCTCGCCCAGGCGGGCGCCGGGCAGATCGGCGCGTACAGCGCGTGCAGCTTTGGCACGCCGGGCACGGGCACGTTCCGTCCGGGCGAGGGCGCCGCGCCGTTCACGGGCACGCCGCCGGGCCAGCTCGAACGCGCCGGCGAAATCCGCCTCGAAATGGAAGTGCCCGCGTGGCACGTCGAGGCCGCCGTGCGGGCGCTGCGGGCGGCGCACCCCTACGAGGAGCCCGCCTACCACGTCGTCGCCTCTCTCCACCCCGACACGGGCACCGGCCTGGGCGCCATCGGCCTGCTGCCCGCGCCCCTGGGCCGGGACGAGTTTCTGGCGCGTGTGTGCAGAGCGCTCGGCACGCCCGCCGTGCGCGCCACGCGCGGCCCCGGCCAGGTGCAGCGCGTGGCCGTCTGCGGCGGCTCGGGCAGCGATTTCGCGCGCGACGCCCTCGCCGCCGGCGCCCACGCATTTGTGACGGCGGACGTGACGTACCACAAGTTTTTCGACGTGCTCGGCGCCGACGGCGCGCCGCAGATGCTGTACGTGGACGCGGGCCACTACGAAACCGAGCGGCACGCCGAGGCCCTTCTCCAGGACGGCCTCGCCCGGCTGCTGCCCGGCGTGGACTGGCGGCGGACGGCGCTGCGCACCCTTGCCGCCGACGTGTTCGTGGCGCCCCGCCGCTGACGCTTCACACAAGCGCGACGAACCTGCCGCCGGGCCGCCCGTTTACGGGCTGCTTGTGCCAACCCATCCCATGCCTATGTCCACAGCCCAGGAATCTACCATCGCCGCCCAGATGCGCGCCCTCGTGCGGCTCCAGCACGTCGATAGCGAACTCGACCACCTCGCCAAGCTGCGCGGCGACCTGCCCAACGAAATCCGCGACCTGGAGGACGAGAAGTCCGGCCTCGAAACGCGCGTCGAAAACGCGACGCAGGAGGCGCAGGATCACACGATTGCCATGCGGCAGCTCGAAAACGACATCCGCGAAAGCGAGAACCTGATCCGCAAGTACACCGACCAGCAGAACACCGTCCGCAACAACCGCGAGTACGACGCGCTCACCAAGGAAATCGAGGCGCAGCGCCAGCGCATCATAGACGCCCAGGGCCGCATTGACGAGATGAAGGCCGCCGAGATGCCGCGCGCCCTTTCGGTGGAAGAAGCCAAGTCCCGCCTCGACGAGATGGGCGCCATCCTGGCCGAAAAGCGCGGCCAGCTTTCGACCGTCATGGACGACACGCGGCAGGAGCAGGAGGAACTCGAGGCGCGGCGCGAAAAGGCTGCACAGGCCGTCGAGGAGCGCTACCTGCGCGCCTACGAGCGCCTCCGGGGCCGGATGCGCGACGGGCGCGCCGTGGTGCCGCTCGAACGCGGCGGCGCCGCCGGCTACGCCGTGCCGCCGCAGCGGCAGGTCGAGATCCGGCAGCGCAACCGCATCATCGTGTGCGAGAACACGGGCCGCATCATCGTGGACAACGACCTGTTCAACGAGGAGCTGGGCGCCACGACGGCCTGAAGCTCGCAACCCACCGCGCCGGCCGGCTTGCCGCGTCCCGAACGGTCGGGATGAGGAAAGTCCGAACACCAGCGGACACCGTGCCCCGCACAACGCGGGGGCGCTGCCCCCGGGCGGCGACAGCACGTGCAACAGAAAGCAAACCAGCCGATGGCCCCGGGGGCACCCCCCTCGGGGCACAGGTGATGGGTGAAAGGGTGGGGTAAGAGCCCACCGGCGTGCCCGGCAACGGGCGCGGCCAGGCAAACCTCACGGGGTGCAAGGCCAAGCAGCGCGGCGCCGCCCTCCGGGGCGGCCGGGGTCGTCCGCCCCCGCCGCCGCGCGGGTAGGCCGCCCAGATAGATGGCAGGACACGCCCGGCTGCTTTTGCGGCGCAGCGGGCGGGACAGAATTCGGCTTACAGGCCGGCGCGGGCCGCAACAACGAAGGGCCGATCTCCGGGGAGATCGGCCCTTCACCTTTTTTGTGACTCCTACCAGATCTGAAAGATTGTAATGCGTTCTGTTTCCGTCACTCCCGCG
>CBDUCD010000081.1:0-10417 GCA_965365535.1 uncultured Rhodothermales bacterium
GGCCGGTAATGCTGCGGTAACGCCGCCCGCGCCCGGGGGTGTTAACTTGGGGGCAACACCCCGCGCCCATGAACAGCGCCACCATTCTCGTCGTGGACGACGAGCCCGACCTCGTTGACCTGCTGCGCTACAACCTGGAGCGCGAGGGCTTTACCGTGCTCCAGGCCGGCGACGGCGTCGCGGCCCTCGAAATTGCCGAGCGCGAAACGCCCGACGCCATCGTCCTCGACGTGATGATGCCCGGGCTCGACGGGCTGGAGGTGGCGCGCCGCCTCCGCCAGAACGCCCGCCTGCGCACCACGCCCCTGCTGATGCTGACGGCCCTCGACGCCTCGGACGACTTCGTGCGCGGCCTCGAAGGCGGCGCCGACGCCTACCTGAGCAAAGACGTGGCGCTGCCCGTGCTCGTGAGCCAGGTCAAGGCCCTGCTCCGCAGCGCGGGCCGGCAGGACGAGGCGCCGGGGACGCTGCGCATCCACGGCCTCGAAATCAACCGCGAGCGCTACCTCGTTTTCCGCGACGGCGGCGGCGAAGAGGCCGGCGTGCGCCTGCCGCGCAAAGAGTTCGAGCTGCTCTACTTTCTGGCCTCCCACCCCGGCAAGGTGTTTTCGCGCCAGGACGTGCTCGACCGCGTGTGGGGCACCGACGTGTACGTCGTGGACCGGACGGTGGACGTGCACGTGCGCAAGATCCGCGAAAAGCTGGGCGACGACTTTATCGAAACCGTCAAGGGCGTCGGCTACCGCTTCCGCAAGTAGATGGCCGCCCAGCCCGAGCGCGCGGCCCGGCGCCCGTTTTCCCGGCTCGGCCTCAAGCTGGCGGCGGCGGCGGCGGGCACGGCGTTTCTCGTGGGCGGGGCGCTGCGCTTTGCAGGCGTCGAGGGCGCGTTCTGGGCCTTTGCGCTGGGCTGCACCCTCGTGGGCGCGGGCGTGTACGCCGTTGCCGACGGGCTGCTGAGCCGCCGGCTGGGACTGGCGCGGCGCACCCTCCAGGACGTGCGGCACCACCGCTTCGACAGCCTCGAAAAGCTGCCTGTGCCCCGGGGCGACGAACTCGACGCGCTCGTGTGGCAGGTGTACCGCACCGGCCTTGCCCTCGAAAAGGAAATCGGCGCGCTCAAAAAGCTCGAGAACTACCGCCGCGAATACATCGGCAACGTCTCGCACGAACTCAAAACGCCCATTTTTGCCATCCAGGGCTTTGCCGAAACCTTGCTCGACGGGGGGCTCGACGACGCGCGCGTGCGCCGGCAGTTTGTCGAGAAAATCCTGCGCCACGCCCAGCGGCTGCGCCTGCTCACGCGCGACCTCGCCGAGCTGTCGCGCATCGAGACGGGCGAGCTCAAGATGGAGATGGCGCCGTTTTCGCTGGCCCGCGTGGCCGCCGAGGTGGCCGAGGCCCTCGAACTCGTCGCCGCCGACCGCCGGGTGCGGCTGGCGCTGCGCGTCCCCGACGGCCTGCCGCCCGCCTGGGGCGACCGCGAGCGCATCCGGCAGGTGCTTACCAACCTCGTCGAAAACGGCGTCAAGTACAACAACGCGGGCGGGCTGGTCGAGGTCGTGGCGCGGCGCCTGCCCGAAGGCGGCCTCAAAGTCACCGTCGCCGACGACGGCATCGGGGTGGCGCCCCAGCACGTGCCGCGCCTGACGGAGCGCTTTTTCCGCGCCGACGCGAGCCGGTCGCGCGAGCAGGGCGGCACGGGCCTGGGGCTGGCCATCGTCAAGCACATCCTGGCCGCGCACGGCAGCCGCCTCCTTGTCGAGAGCAAGCTGGGGCAGGGCTCGTCGTTCGGCTTTACCCTCCCCCTCGCGCCAATGGAACGCGCGCTGCCGCCCTAACGTTTGTTGCGACGAATAAGAGACGGAACCACGATGCGGCTTCAGGAGCGACTTCACCAGGCACGCTTTGCCTCGCCCGCCCAGGAGGCGATGCTGAACGTACTCGTGACGGGCGCGTGGCTCTCGGGCGAGATTGCGTGCGCGCTGGCGGCGGCGGGCGTCACGCACGCCCAGTACAACGTGCTCCGCATTTTGCGCGGCTCCCACCCCACACCGCTCACGTGCTCGGCCATCGGCGAGCGCCTGATAGACCGCACGCCCGACGTGACGCGCCTGCTCGACCGGCTGGAGCGCGGCGGCTTTCTGCACCGCGCCCGCGCCTCCCACGACCGCCGCGTCGTCGAGGTCGGCATCACCCAAGCGGGCCTGGACCTCGTGGCCACGCTCGACGCGCCCATGCAGCAGTTCATGGATAAGCTCGAAGGCCAGCTCACGCCCGACGAGTGCGGGGCGCTGAGTGCCCTGCTCGAAAAGATGCGCGCCAGCGAAAGCGCCGAGCGCCCCGCCTGCGCCTCCGCCGCGTAGCGGTCAGTACGGCGCGCCGCCCGAGCGCGTACCGATCAGCCGGTCGGACTGCGTGAGGGGGTCGCGGTAGTACACGAGGGCGGTGTAAACCAGGTCGGGGCGGCCCAGCACGCCCGTCTGCGCGCGCGCCAGCGCCGGGTCGTCGGACACGTAGCGGTACTCGTACTGGCCCTGTTTGAGCAGGACGGTCTGCTCGTAGTGGCGCTGCTCGGGCTTCCACGTCATGGGCTCGGGCAGGCGGTTCCAGCCGCTGAAGGCGCCCGCGAGAAACACGCTGCGCAGGGGCGCCTCGCCGGGCGGCACAAACGCGAACTGGACGGCCACGTACTCGCCCGTCGTCGCCGGGTCGCCAATGGAGCGGACGCCCTGCGTGACCACCTGCCCCGCCAGCTGCGGATCGCCGACGGTGGTGGGAAACAGCGCCGCGTCGGGCGACAAAATCACGCGGTACGGCGTCTCGCCCAGCACGACCCGCTCGATGCGCGACGACACGCGCGTGTCGCGCAGATCGGCGTAGTACAAGCTCGTGTTGGGCCGGAAGGCGTTCTGCGGCTGGAGATAGTACGTGAGCGCGCCGGGGTCGGTCTGCGCGGGCCGGTCGGAGCAGCGCGCCGCCTCGAAGCGCCCGCTCTGCACGAAACACACCTGGTACGAAAGCGCGCTCAGCCCGCCCTCCGTTGTGGGCCGGAACGACGCGATGGGCTGCACGCTGCTGCCGCCTCCGCCGCCGAGCAGGATGGGCTGGAAGCCAAACTCGACGGCCACGGCCTCCTCGGTCACGAAAAAGGGCCGCTCGAACAGCACGGCCTCTTCGTCGCCCTGCTCGGCCACGCGCACGACGTAGTTGCCGCTAAGCTTGAAACGGCTGCCCGGCTGGGGAAATTGGTGCTCGTAGTGGACGTACGGCGTCTGCGTCGAGCGCGAGAGTTCGTAGCGCAGCAGGTCGTCGCGCGAGAAGCCGTCCATGTATTCGATGGGCTGCAAGTCGCGCCGCCACTGCCGGTCGGCGTGGTAGTAATAGACGGACAGCGTGCGGCCCTGCGTGCCCAGCAGGTCGAAGGCAAGCGTGAGCTGCTGCCCGGTGCCGAGGGCGAGAATGGGCATCGCGTCCTGCTGCTGGCCGGCGTACAGCTGGATGGTGCGCGCCTCGCTGCGGTCGGGCGCCAGCGGTATGCCCGCTGCGTCCATCGCATAGGAGGGGCGCGAGGTGCGGCGCGGCGCGTCGGCGGTGTCCGTCGTGGCGCACCCGGCGGCAAGCAGGGCACAGAGCAGTAGAGGGCGGAGCATGGTGGCGGGCAGAATCCAAAAAACCCTGCACTTGCCTCCCCGCCGATGGTTTCAGCGGAAGCTGGAGGGCGCCTGTTGTGCCCACGCGGCCTGCGCCGCGCTGTCGCGCCAGCGCGCCGCCGCGTTCCAGTCGCCGAGCGCGCTGAACAGGCGAGCGGCGGCGCGGGCGTGGGCGCGGGCGGCGGGCCACGCGCCCGAGGCCAGCGCCGCGTCGGCCAGCCAGCCCTGGCGCTGTGCCAGGTAGCGGTTGTACGCCCCCGGCGTGGGCCAGGCGCGCCGGGGCACGGGGTGCGCTGCCAGCAGCCGGTACGCGGCGCCGGGCTGCCGGGGCAGCAGCCGCAGCGCGTGCAGCATCGCGGCAGCGCCCGTGTCCGGTGGCGCCGGGCCTCCGTACGCCGCCCGGATGGCGCGGGGCGCGCCCGCCCCTCGCGCGCGCAGCGCCAGCATCACGGCAGCATCGTGGGCGTAGGCCGGGAGGGCCGCGATGGCCCGCTGGTACGCCTGCCGCGCCCCAGTTGCATCGCCCGCGAGCGCCCGCGCATCGCCCAGCCGCAGGCTCAGCACGGGCGGCGCGTCGGCCAGTGTGTCGAGGCGGGCGCGGACGGCGGGCGCGTCGCCGCGCGCGAGGGCGAGGGCGGCCCACGCGTCGAGGGCGGGGGCGTAGGCCGGCCACCTGCCGAGCACCCGGTCGAGGCCGGCACGTGCCGCCAGCGTGTCGCCGCGCGCGAGGGCTGCCAGCGCCCGCCGCGTGCCGCGCCGGTAGGGTGGCACCCAGTGCGGACTCGCCTGCTCGAACAGCGACGGCGCCGTAAATCGCTGCACGGCGAGCGGCCCGGCGGCCAGGGCCACCCGGTCGAGGTGGAGCAAATAATCCCACCACTCGTCGGCCAGCAGCGTCACGGGCTTGCCATAGACGCCCTCGAAGTCGCCCCAGGCGTACACGCGGCGGAAGGCGTCGGCGCCATAAGCGTCGAGCAGGTAGCGCACGAACGAACCCGTCGTGGTGTACGAGACGGCGCCGCGCCCCGTCCAGAAGCCGCCCGCGCCCAGCGAGGCCGCGAGGGCCGCGGCAGGCGGCGCGGCGTCGAGGGCGCCCGCGGCGGCCAGCACCTGCTCGTGCGGCGAGGGCAGCCCGTCCGGCGGCTCGGCGGCCACGGCGAAGCCCTCCACCAGCCCGACGAGGCGCGAGGCGTGCACGACGGGCAGCCCGAAGGGGCGCGAAAACACGTGCGCGAGTTCGTGGCCCAGCACCTCGTCGAGCCGGTCGGCGGGCAGGTGCATCTGCGGCGTCGCCAGCCACACGGGCGCCACACTCGTCTCGCGGGCGCCCGTCAGGGCCGCGCGCGTGGCGGCGTCGGGGTAGAGAAAGCTCTGGATGCGCCCGTCCACCTCCACCGCCAGCGCATCCCGAAGCTGCGCGTAGCGCCACTCGTGCAGGCGCGCCGCCCTCTCGACCTCGCGGGCCGACAAACGCGACGGGTCGTAGTAGAGGTCGAAGTGCGCCGTGGCGCGGTGGCCCTCCAGCGCCGCCCGCAGCCGCCACAGCGGCGTGTTGAGGCCCAGCCACCCGCCGCCCGCGTACGTCAGGGCGATGAGAAATCCGAGCGCGACGAGGCGCCCGCCTTCCCGCCGTCCGCGCCGCCACTCGCCCACCCCGAACAGCGCCGCCGCCCACAGCAGCGTCAGCCCGCGAAAGGCGAACAGGCCGGGCCGGAGGGCCAGCTCCTCGTCGTAGATGGGGCCGAGGATGCCGCCGAAAACGTGGTTGTAATGGTAAAACTGCGGGTGCAGCCCCAGGTCGTAGAGCGGCGTGGCGACGAGCAGGGCGAGGGCGACGAGCACGAACCGGCGGCGCGGGTGGCGCCCGGCGGCCAGCGCCCACGCGAGGGACACGCCCAGCGCGGCGGAGGGCGGCGCAAACGCCACGAACAGCAGCAGGCCCTGCCCGTAGCCCCGGTTGGGCGTCCACAAAAGCGTCGCGGTCAGCAGCGCCCACGGCACGACAAGCAGCAGCAGATGCCGCCGCAGCACCCGCCCGTACCCCTCCTCCCGCCCAAAGGCGTCCAGCGCCGCCCAGCCCCCCACCCCGAAGGCCGCGCCCGCCACAAAGGCCGACGACTCGGCGTGCAGAATGCGCAGCAGCGGCACCATCCACAGCCCCGCGCACAGCAGCACGTAGGCAAAGGCGGCGGCTCGGGTGCGCACCGTCAGATCAACACGAAAGAGAGCCCGATGGAAAACACCTCCTTGATCTGCGGGCGCGGGCTCTGGTCGCGGTCGAAAAGCAGCGACGCCTGCAGGTTCGTCGTCAGCCAGCGGTTGACCTTCATCACGACCTCGTTGTCCCACGTCACGTCCGGCGTTTCAGGCTTGTTGAAAGCGGCAAAAAGGCCCAGCGACGACGTGTAGCGCACGTTTTCCATCAGGGCCACATCTACCTCGGTGCGGGCTTCGAGGCCGGCTTCCACGCGCGCCAGCCGGTCGCGGCCCATGTTGTAGAGCGGGCGCAGACTCGGGCGGGCCACGATGGTCTGCTTGCTGCCGATGCCGACGCGCTGCTTGAGGCTCCGCGAGGGCTGGTACGTGAGGCCGAGGGCCTGGTTGAACGTGGCAGGCGCGAAAAAGTCCGACACCTCGACAGGCGGCTTGCGGCCGTCGCCAAAGGGATTCTTGCCATAGTCGTAGCCCGACGTGAACTGCGACCGGAACGAGACGGCAGCGGTGGGCTGAAAGCGGTGGAAAAAGCCGTCGCCCCGGTAGCGCAGCGTGGTTTCGAGGCGGATCACGTCGTCGGCCTTGCGCACCGCCAGGGTGTCCTGCTTGACGAGGCCAAAGGCAAAGCGCGCCTTGTGCGTCTGCTGCCACATGGGCGTTTCCCGCTCGGCCTTGCCGTCGAGGGCGGCGGTGCCGGCGATGGTGTTGAGGCCGCCCTGCGTCCAGTTGCTGTAGGCGGCCTGCGAGGCATTCACGGTGCCGACCAGGGAGCGCTGCCAGCGGGCGAGGCTGTCGGCGTCCTGGGCGGAAACGGAGGAAACGACCAGTAGCAGGCCGAGCAGCAACAACAGGCGCATGGACACGGGGGAAACGCGGAGGGCACAAAAAAAGGGGAGGCCGTGCAGCGCACAACCTCCCCACAGCGAAAGGCAGGTGAAAGACTCAGCCCGCGTTTTTCTGCTCCTGCACCTCGGTGCGAATTTCCTGCGCCATGTTCTTCAAATCCTGCATGGACTTGCGGACGCGGGTGCCGGCGGCCTTGTTGTTCTTCTCGTAGAACTGCTGGAAGTCTTTCTCGAGACCGGCGACGAAGGTTTTGAGATCGTCGTAGCGTGCCATGTGTGTGGGGTTGTACAGGGGCGATTGGATTGCGAAAACCCCTAAAAACCGGCGTTTTCGCGCTGTCCCGATCAACTTAACGCGCTGCCGAAGCCGGTGTCAAGGCGTGCAAAGGCTGTTTTCGGCCCGAGAAGGCCCTTTTTTCGCCCAAACGTGCCGTTTCAGGCAGAAAGCCGGGTGCCCGCGGGCCCCTGCGCCCCGAAAAACGCCGGTGCCGTCGTGGCCACGAGCGCCACGCCGGCCTCGACGAGTGGCTCCACCACGCCCCCATCGCCCAGCTCGCCGGCGTGCTGCCGGAAGGCTGCCGCGTCGGCCACCGCGAGGGGCGGCGTGCCCAGTCCCGCCCGCCCTGTCCGGGTGAGCAGCACCACGGCTGCTTTCTCGACGGCTGCCGCCAGCGCCGTCAGCACGACGTGGGCAGGCGCCAGGGCCGGCCCGTCGCCTTCCATCACGAGCGTCGAGACGAGGGGCACGGCGCCCGTCGCCACGAGCGGGCCGAACCACGCCGCCGGCGCCCGGCTCGCCGCGCCGCTTTCCATCCGCACCAGGCCCCGGTCGGCGGCGTGGAATCCCACGGCGGGCACGCCCTCGTCCGTCAGCCGCGCGGCCAGCGTCCGGCTGGCACGCCGCATCCCCACTTCGACGAGGCGCCGCTGGGCAGGCGGGAGCGGGCCAAAGGCGCCCCCCACTTTCCGGGGGAAATAGCCCTCGGCTTCGAGCAGCTTTTCCACCTCGCCGCCGCTGCCGTGCACGCAGGCAAGGGGCAGGCGCGTGCCGCGCATCAGCCGCCCGAGCGACTGGACGAAAAGCAGGTCGTCGAGGTGGTAGTCGTCGAGATAGAGGAGATACACGGGCGTGTCGGGTGTCGAGGGACGAACGGGAGCTGCGGAACGGGCGAGGGGCGAAAGTTATCCCCCGCCTTGCATTCCGGGAGGCACGCGAGGGCAGCCGAAACCCGGCCACATATCCTGTGTTGCGTTATAC
Source organism: uncultured Rhodothermales bacterium (assembly GCA_965365535.1). Classification (GTDB taxonomy): domain Bacteria; phylum Bacteroidota; class Rhodothermia; order Rhodothermales; family BA12; genus CBDUCD01. Next base: position 7,968 of record CBDUCD010000081.1, read on the forward strand.
GCTTCGCAGGATTCAGCCGCTGCAATGTATGATCTGCACTTTTGGTGACCCCGAGGCCGAAAAGCTGTTTGCGGGCGAAGCGCTGGGCAAGAGCCGCATCCCTGCCGACCTGCAGCGGGTTGCCCGCCGCAAACTCCGGGTGCTGGCAGCAGCCCATGACCTCCGGGACCTCTGGTCGCCTCCCGGCAACAGGCCCGAAAAGCTGAAAGGCAGCCGCGCCGGTCAGCACAGCATCCGCATCAACGACCAGTGGCGCATCACTTTCCGATGGACTGGCGGCAACGCCTACGACGTCCGCATTGAAGACTACCACTCTTGAGCCAAACGTGCTATGGCCAACAAACGTCTGCCCAACATTCATCCCGGCGAAGTATTGAACGAGGAATTTCTGGTGCCGCTGGGGATTTCGCAGCACGCCCTCGCCCTTGCGATGGGGGTGCCTGCCACCCGCATCTCGGACATCGTGCGGGGCCGGCGCAGCATCTCGGCAGACACGGCGCTGCGGCTGGGGCGCTACTTCGACACCTCGCCTCAATTCTGGCTCAACCTGCAGGTGCTTTTCGACCTGGAAGAAGCGGCAATGGCTGCTGGGGCATCGCTGGATCGCATCGCGCCTGTACGACACGTCGCGGCCTCTTAGCGCCGGGGGCGAGGGGCGAAAGTTATCCACAGGGCTTGCGCGGTGGGGGGCGCAGGCTCAATCTTTTCGGGGCCTTAACCCCTTCGCCCCTGCCGGTGCCGTAGCCTCCCGGCGGACGCGCTGCCCTGCCGGCGCGCGGGCACAGGGCGCCATGAATTGCGCGGGGCGCACCGGGTGCGCCCCTACCCGACACGCACACTTCGACACTCGACACTTCGACACTCCCCATGCCCGACCTCTGCCACCTGCACTGCCACACGCACTATTCCCTCCTCGACGGCGCCGCCGACACGAAGAAGCTGGTGACGCGGGCAGCCGAGCTGGGCGTCGGCGCCGTCGGCATCACCGACCACGGCAATCTCTACGGCGTGCCCGAGTTCTACAAAAACGCGAAAGGCGCGGGCGTGCAGCCCATTATCGGGTGCGAGTTCTACGTGACGCCCTCGGGCATGGGCGACAAAAGCGACCGCACGCGCTACCACCAGGTGCTGCTGGCGCGCAACGAGGAGGGCTACCGCAACCTCATCAAGCTGTCGTCGCTTTCCTACACCGACGGCTTCTACTACAAACCCCGCATAGACCGGGAGACGCTGCGGCGCTACAGCGGCGGACTCGTCGCCACCACGTGCTGCCTGCAGGGCGAGGTGCTGCAAACCATCCTCAAAAAAGGAGAGGACGAGGCGCGGCGCGTGTTCGAGGACTACCTCGACATGTTCGGCGAGCACTACTACGTCGAACTCCAGGACCACGACATCCCCGAGCAGCGCGCCTGCAACCGGGTGCTCGTGGGCTGGGCCGAGCACTACGGCGTCCGCGTCATCGCCACCAACGACGTGCACTACGTCCACGAGGCCGATGCCGAGGCGCAGGACGTGCTGCTGTGCCTGCAGACGGGCGCCGACCGCAACGACCCCAAGCGGATGCGCTTCGAGAACAGCCAGTTCTTTCTCAAAAGCACCGGCGAGATGCAGGCCGCGCTGGGCCGCGCCCTGCCCGCCCGCCTCGTGGACGAGGCCCTCGACAACACGCGCCTCGTGGCCGACGCGTGCCAGTTCGAGCTGCCGATGGGCAAGCTGCTCATGCCGCACTTCCCCCTGCCCGACGGCTTTGCCGACATGGACGCCTACCTGCGCCACCTCGTCTTCGAGCGGGCGCGGAGCCGCTACCCCGGCCTGCCGCAGCACGTCGTGGAGCGCCTCGACTTCGAGCTCAAGGTCATCCGCGACATGGGCTTTGCGGGCTACTTCCTCATCGTGCAGGACTTCACGACGGCGGCGCGCACGCTTGGCGTAAGCGTGGGGCCGGGGCGCGGCTCGGCGGCGGGGTCGGCGGTGGCGTACTGCCTGGGCATCACGGGCATAGACCCGCTCCAGTACGACCTGCTGTTCGAGCGATTCCTCAACCCCGAGCGCGTTTCGATGCCCGACATTGACATCGACTTCGACGACCGGGGGCGGGCGCGCGTCATTGACTACGTGGTCGAGAAGTACGGGCGCGCGAACGTCTGCCAGATCATCACCTTTGGCACGATGGGCGCCAAAACCGTCGTCCGCGACGTGGCGCGCGTGCTGGGCATCCCGCTGGCCGAGGCCGACCGCATCGCCAAACTCATCCCCGAGGGGCCGAAGGTGACGCTCGAGAGCGCCATGAAAGAGGTGCCCGAGTTCCGCGCCCTTGCCCAGGATCCCAACCTGTCCATCCGGCAGCTCGTGCAGTTTGCCCACGTGCTCGAAGGCTCGGCCCGCCACACGGGCGTCCACGCCGCCGGCGTCATCATCGCGCCCGGCGACGTGTCGGACTACGTGCCCGT
>CBDUCD010000082.1:0-10316 GCA_965365535.1 uncultured Rhodothermales bacterium
GAGACGGTCGCCGCCAACCTCGACGCGCTCGGCGCCATCCTCCGGTGGAACGTCGAGCACGGCATCCGCTTCTTCCGCGTCTCCTCAGACGCCGTCCCCTTCGCGTCGCACCGGGCGTTCGCGTTCGACTACCTCACCCACTTCCGGGACGAGTTCGCCGCGCTCCGGGCGTACGCCCAAGAGCACGACGTCCGCCTCTCGATGCATCCGGGGCAGTTCACCGTCCTCTCCTCGCCGCGCCCCGAGGTCGTCGAGGCCGCCCTCGCCGAACTGGAATACCAGGCCGCCTTCCTCCACGCGCTCGACCCCGACGACGGGACGCTCACGCTCCACGTCGGCGGGGCGTACGGGGACAAGGCGTCCGCGCTCGAACGGTTCGCCCAGAACTTCGCGCGCCTCTCGGACCGGGCGAAGGGGATGCTCATCCTCGAAAACGACGACAAGGTCTACGCCGCCACCGAGGTGCTCCCGCTCTGCGAGGCGCTCGGCGTGCCGATGGTGTTCGACGCGTTCCACCACAAGGTCCACCACACCGCCGCCGGCCCGGAGGTCGGCCTGCACCACCTTCTCGAACGGGTTGTCGCCACCTGGAACGGCAAGCCGCCCAAGTTCCACCTGTCGAGTCCGCGCGAGGGCGGCCCGAAGACGGCCCACGCCGACGAGGTGACGCCCGAGGACCTCGACGCGTTCACCGGCCTGATGGACACGGTCGGCGGCGACGGGCCCTACGACGTGATGCTGGAGGCGAAGCGGAAGGACTGCGCGGTCCTCCCGCTCCTCGCCCGCCGCGCGGCCGTCCCCGCCGCCGGCTGAGGGCTCAGTGGCCCTCGCCGGCCGGGGGCGCCACGTCCTCGGAGGGGTCGGCGGTGCCGGCCGCGTCGTCGGTGTGGGTCGGGTTCGTCGAGGGGAAGGTCCCCGGCTCGCCGGACTTCGTCGTGTCCGGGACCGGCATCCCGCGGCGCTGCTCGGCGCTCTCCGAGTAGCCCGGCGCGTTCGCCCCCAGGTCGGCACCGGAGCCGAGCCCGACGGTCTCGTCTTCGGGCGCGGTCTCATTCGGGGCGTGGCCGGTCATCTCCTCGTAGGCCCGCTCGCGCTGGGGGTCGCCCTGCTGGCAGGCAGCGAGGGGCCCGAGGACGACGGGGAGGAGGGCGAGGCGGAGGCGGCGCATGGGACGGGCGAGGAAAGTCGGCCGGAAGCTAACCCCGGTCGCCCGGGGGCGGCTCCGTGGGGGCTCGTCTTGACGGGATTCTTGCGAGGGGCAAACCCGTCGGTCTCCCTGTCGGTGACCTCATCTGTCTTTCCCAGCGGCTCCGTCGAGCGCTTCCCAGATTGCAGCCGGTGTCTCGTCGCAACTCCCGCACTTCCGGGGACCACCGTGCCGACGGGCTAGGAGCGTCTCCGCGGCTACGCGGGACTGCTCAGGAGGCCAGTGGGGTAGGAGCGCGACGACCGCACGGTTGAGCCCGTCTGAGGAGAGCCCGGTGTAGCGGAGGAGTAGGCCTGCGTAGCGCCCGGCGGCGACAGCCTGTTCTGGGGTGAGCGGCGGGTGGGCGAAATGCACCCGGAGCAGTTCGTCGGCTGCCGTGAGCATCACCTGCGGGTGCCACACATCCTCCCGGTGCGCCGCGTCGTAGCGGTCGAGGCTGTCCACGGCGACCCGCCAGTCCGGCTGCTGCGCGAGGCTGATGGTGTGCATCCGGGCGGGCACCATCCCGGCCACGAGCTCGTTTGTGAACTTGACCTCCGAGAGGTCGATCCGCCCGCCTGTCGTGTCGGCCCGGACAGGCAGAGGGGCGGCGGGCGCGCTCGGAGCCGGGTCGGGGGCCGCGCAGCCGGCGAGGAGGACGGCGCTGAACGTAAGGGGGAAGGCATGCATCGGCGGGACGGGCAGACAGCGGCGGCCCGTCCACTGCCGCACCGGAACGCAGGAGTGAACGGGCCGCCACGTCGGCTTGGAAGTTTCGGACGTCAGCGGGTGAGTTCGCCCACCTCGGCGGACGAGGCCGCCTGCGCTCGCGCGCCCGCTTCGAGTTCGACGGCGACCTCGGGCGGCATCGCCTCGCAGCCGTCGCAGCGGCCCTCGGCCGAACGGGCGAGCACCGTCCGCGCGGCGGCGTTGAACCTCTGCGCGGTCCAGTGCGGCTGGAGCGCGACGACCGTGCGACTGAGCGCGTCGGAACGTGCGCCGTCGAGGCCGAGCAGGACATCGGCGTAGCGGCCGGCGATGGCCGCCTGCTCCGTCGTGAGGGCGTCGCGATGGGCGAAGTGCGTGGCGAGCAGGAGGTTGCCCATCGCCATCTCGAACTGCGGGAGCCACGTAGCGCCCCGGTTCGCTTCGCGGAGGCGGTCGAGCGCGTCGGTGGCCGTGCGCCAGTTTGGCTGCATGATCGCCTTCTGGGCCTGAATCGTGGCGACCGAGAGCGCACGCTTGGAGGCGAGGTCCCGAACGGCCGGGACCTTCGAGGCGATGACGACCGTCGAGCCGGCGGTCGGAATCGGCGGGACGGACTCCTGATGCTGGCACGCGGCGAACGTGCCGGCCGCGAGAAAGAGGACGAGACGTTTCATGAGCGGTGTGTGGTAGGTGGATGGGGTCGCGCTCAGAGCGCAGGGCAGCCCGTGCGGGGGAGGTCCCCGTAGGTCGGGCCCTGGAGGTACACGACGTTGCCGCCGCAGTTGGAGTACATCCAGTACCCGCCGCTGCCATCGCCGAGCCCGCCGTAGGTCACGTCACAGCCGTTCCAGAAGGAGCCGCCGCAGGCGTACGTCGTGGGAGGGAGCGCGAGGGCGACGCTGGGGCTGAGGAGGGCGGCGAGGATGAACAGTACCCCCGCCTTCGTTCGCTTATGCATGGTCGTTCCTGTTGAAATGGGAACGCCGCCGGGCCCGGGGCGGGCACCTCGGATGAGGCGCTACCCAAACGCTAGGAACTCGACCTGTAACATGCAGGGATGCGACCCCCCCCTCCCCCTCCTCGCGTTACCATTACGTTGCAGCGCGCTTCACGCCCCTTCGATGTCGGCGTAGGTGTAGGCCTGGAACGCGGCGCGGTAGAGGCCGAGGAGTTCGACGCCCTCCTTCGCCCGGATCCGCCCGCGCCGGACCTCCTGCCGCACGAGCTTGTCCATCCGCCGCACGAGGTCGTTCGGGAAGTACTGGACGAGCGCGAGGATGCTCTCGACCGTCTGCCCGGGGAGGATCTGCTCGACGTAGAAGTGCTGGTCCTCCTCGTCGTCGAGGTAGACGTGGGCCTCGGTGACGCGCCCGAACAGGTTGTGCATGTCGCCCATGATGTCCTGGTAGGCGCCCATCAGGAAAACGCCCAGGTAGTAGGGCTCGCCGGGCCGCAGGTCGTGCAGTTCGAGGGCGTGCTTGCTGCCCGTGGGCGAGATGAACGAGGCCACCTTGCCGTCCGAGTCGCACGTCAGGTCCACGAGGGTGCCGCGGTGGGTGGGCGGCTCGTCGAGTCGGTGGATGGGCAGGATGGGAAAGCGCTGCCCGATGGCCCAGTGGTCCACCATCGAGCGGAAAACGGAGAAGTCGCACAGGTAATGGTCGGCCACCTGCTTGTCCACGCCGCCATCGGCGCCGCGCGCCTGCACGAGGCGCAGCAGCGTCCACAGGCGGTGCTCGACGTGCGCCTTGCCTTCCAGGCCCAGCCGGGCGCCCCGGAACAGGGCCGTGGCCTCCTCGCGCAGCGTCTCGATTTCCTCGGGAAACGCCGCCACGTCCGGCGCCTCGCGGATGCGCGCTTCCAGCCTGTCGAGGGCGTCGAACAGCGGGTGGTGCTGGTCGAAAGGGCGGCTGGGCGGCAGCCCTTTTTCGCGCCGGTCGAGCACCTCGACGACGAGGACGGAGTGGTAGGCGGCCACGGCGCGCCCGCTTTCGGAAAGAATCGTCGGGTGCGGCACGCCCTCCTCGTCGCACACCCGCCCGATGGCCTCGACGATGGCCGTGGCGTACTGCCCCAGCGTGTAGTCAATGCTGCCGCGCACGTCGGGGTTGCCGGCCTCGTACGTCACGCCCAGCCCGCCGCCCACGTCCACCATCTCGACGGGCAGGCCCTGGTGCCGCAGCCACGCGTACACGCGGGCGCCCTCGTAAGCGGCCTGGGACACGTTGTGGACGCTGGCGAGCTGGCTGCCCAGGTGGAAGTGCAGCAGGCGGAAGGCGAGGGCGTCGCCGGCGGCCCTGGTCTCGTCCACGAGCCGCATGAGCTCGGCGAGGGACAGGCCGAACTTGGAGCCCTCGCCGCCCGACTCGGCCCACAGCCCGGCGCCGTTCGTGGACAGGCGCACGCGCACGCCAAAGCCCGACGGGCCGGGCGTGTCGTCGGGGCGCAGGCGGCGCAGCAGGGCAAACTCCTCCTCGCGCTCGATGACGGGGATGACGTTGCGCCCCAGCCGCTGCCCCGCCAGCATCAGCCGCATCATGTCGCCGTCTTTGTAGCCGTTGCACACGAGCGGCATGTCGGGGTGGCTGAGGTAGGGCAGCGTCGCGACGAGTTCGGCCTTCGAGCCGCATTCGAGGCCGTAGCCAAACGCCTCGCCCGCCTCGACCACTTCCTCGACGACTTCGCGGAGCTGGTTGACTTTGACGGGAAACACGCCCTGGTAGCGCCCCCGGTAGCCCGCCGCCTCGATGGCGCGCCGGAAGGCTTCGTGGAGGCGCTGCACGCGGGTGTGCAGCAGATCCTGGAAGCGGACGAGAAGCGGCGTCTGCACGCCCCGCCCCCGCAGCGTCTCGACAATCTCGAACAGGTCAATGGCCGCGCCGCCCTCGCCCTGCGGCCGCACGCCCACGTGCCCCTTTTCGTTGACGAAAAAGTAGCGGCTGCCCCAGGCGCCCAGGTGGTAGTGCTGCTCGGCGGGGTGGGGCGCCGGGGGCGCGGGAGGGGCAAGGGGTGGCGTCAACGCGGTGGTGGGTCTGGGGAAAAGGGCGCGGGGGCAACGCGACGCCGGAAACGGGGGTTTCGGCGCGCAAGGGGCCGCGCGGGAGGAACGCACCCGACCGGTCGGCGTGTAGAGCGCCCCGTTTTCAGCGCGGAAAAGGCAGACGCGGGAGGTTGGCGAGGGGCCATTGCCGCCGCCTATCGGCGCGGACCCGGCCTCTCCAATCCAACCTCGAACGTCCAACTGCTTCTGCCCCTTCCACTTCCCCAATCCCATGAAGCGCCTCGTCGTCGTCGAGTCCCCCACCAAAGCCCGAACCATCCGCGGGTACCTGCCTGCCGCCGGCTACCGCATCGAGTCGAGCCGGGGGCACGTGCGCGACCTGCCCTCGAACGCGCGCGAAATCCCCGACGCGGTGCGCGACCAGCGCTGGGCGCGGCTGGGCGTGGACGTCGAGCACGACTTCGAGCCGCTCTACGTCGTGCCCGCCGAAAAGCGCGCCCTCGTCAAGCAGCTCAAAGACGCCCTCGCCGACGTAGATGAACTCATCATCGCGACGGACGAGGACCGCGAGGGCGAGTCCATCGGGTGGCACCTGTTGCAGGTGCTGCGCCCCCGCGTGCCCGTGCGCCGGATGGTGTTCCACGAAATCACGCGCGAGGCGATAGAGCGCGCCCTCGAGCAGACCCGCGACATTGACCAGAACCTGGTGGACGCCCAGGAGACGCGCCGCATTCTCGACCGGCTCGTGGGCTACAGCGTCTCGCCCGTGTTGTGGCGCAAGGTCAAGCCGCGCCTGTCGGCGGGGCGGGTGCAGAGCGTGGCCGTGCGCCTCATCGCGCTGCGCGAGTGGGAGCGGCTGGCCTTCGTGTCGGCCACGTACTGGGATCTGCGCGCCGACCTGGCAAAAGGCGACGCGCCCTTTTCGGCGTCGCTGACGCACGTGGCCGGCCAGCGCGTGGCCACGGGCCGCGACTTCGACCCGGACACGGGCAAGCTCACGGGCAAAGGGCTGCTGCTGCTGGGCGAGCAGGAGGCCCGCGCCCTTGCCCACCGCCTGCCCGGCGAACCGTGGCGCGTGGTGGACGTGGAGGAAAAGCAGCAGAAGCGCAGCCCCGCGCCGCCCTTTATCACGTCCACGCTCCAGCAGGAGGCCAGCCGCAAGCTGGGCCTCGCCTCGCGCCAGACGATGCGCATCGCCCAGTCGCTCTACGAGCAGGGCTTTATCACCTACATGCGGACCGACTCGACGACGCTGTCGCAGGAAGCCCTCGATGCGTGCCGCCGCACCATTCTCGAACGCTACGGCAGCGACTTTCTCACGCCCAAGCCGCGCCAGTACAGCGGCAAGGTGCGCAACGCCCAGGAAGCCCACGAGGCCATCCGCCCCGCCGGCAAGGCCATGCGCACGGCCGACGAGCTGGGGCTGAGCGGCCCCGAGCGGCGCGTGTACGAACTCATCTGGAAACGGACGGTCGCCTCGCAGATGGCCGACGCGCGCCTGCGCCTCGTCACGGCAACCGTCGAGGCGGGCGAGGGCGAGGGCGCCGCGACCTTCCGCGCTTCGGGCCGCACGGTCGAGTTTCCGGGCTTTTTTCGCGCCTACGTCGAAGGCTCCGACGACCCCGAGGCGGCCCTCGAAGACCGCGACCAGCCCCTGCCGCCCCTCAAAAAAGGCGACGGGCTGGACTGCCAGCACGTCGAGCCCCTCGGCCACGAAACCAAGCCGCCCGCCCGCTACACCGAGGCCAGCCTCGTCAAGATGCTCGAAAAAGAAGGCATCGGGCGGCCCTCGACGTACGCCTCCATCATGGACACCATTATCGAGCGCGGCTACGTGAGCAAGCAGGGGCTGACGCTCGTGCCCACGTTTACGGCGCTTGCCGTCAACCAGCTGCTTGAAAAGCAGTTCGAGAACCTGGTGGACGTGGGCTTTACCGCCGAGATGGAGGAAGCCCTCGACCGCATCGCGGCGGGCGATTTGCGGTCGGTGCCGTACCTCAAACAGTTTTACCGGGGCGAGGGCGGACTCGAAAGCCAGGTCAGCGAGGGCATAGACGAGATAGACCCGCGCGAGATCTCGACGATAGGGGCGGCGCAGTGGGCGCCGTACGTCGTCCGCGTGGGCCGCTACGGGCCCTACGCCGAGGGCGAAATAGAGGGCGAGCGCCTGACGGCAACGGTCCCCGAAACCACTGCCCCTGCCGACCTGACGCGTGACGCGCTCGAAGAACTCCTCCGAGGCGGCAACACGGACGACCGCGTGCTGGGCATCCACGCCGAGATGGAGCAGCCCGTGCTGCTGCGCAAAGGCCCGTACGGCTTCTACGTCCAGCTGGGCGACGACGAGCAGGAGGGCAAGCCCAAGCGCACGTCGCTGCCCAAAAACGTCGAGCCCGGCGCCGTGACGCTGGGCCTGGCCGTGCGCCTGCTCGACCTGCCGCGCACCCTCGGCGTCCACCCCGACACGGGCGTGCCCGTCAAGGCCAGCCTGGGGCGCTTCGGGCCGTACGTGCAGCACGGCAGCACGTTTGCATCACTCGCCGCCGAGGACGACGTGCTGGAGGTCGAACTCGACCGCGCCCTCGAACTGCTGCTCAAAAAAGAGCGCAAAAACCAGGCGCTGCGCACCATCGGCCTCCACCCGCAGACGCAGCAGCCCGTCGAGGTGTTCGAGGGGCGCTACGGCCCGTACGTCAAGCACCAGAAGACGAACGCGTCGCTGCCCAAAGACGGCGACCCGATGGCCGTCACGCTGGACGAAGCCGTCGCGCTGCTTGCCGCCCGCGAGGCCAGCGGCAAAAGTGCGGGCCGCAAATCCGGCAGCCGCGGCACGGCAAAGGGCGCCGCCACGAAGGCATCGGCCTCCAAAACCTCGAAAACGGCAAAGCCCAAAACCACCAAGGCCGCCCCGAAAGCCGACGCGGCGAAAAAGCCACGGGCGGCGCCCAAAGCCGCGAAACCCGACGGCGCGAAACCCGCCCGTTCCAGCGGGACGAAGCCGCCGGCAGGCCGGGGCAAAAAGCCGTAGGGACGTGCCGCGGCACGTCCCTACTACGGCGCGCGTCCCTACCGCCCCACGTCCTTTTCGCCTTTGCGCAGCCCGTCGAGGATGCTGAGATACGACAGGTAGCGCGAGTGGTCCACGGCGCCGTTTTCGACGGCGGACTGGACGGCGCAGCCGGGCTCGTGGTCGTGCGTGCACGTCGGGAAGCGGCAGAAGGGCAGCAGGGGCACGAACTCGGCGAAGTAGTGGCCCAGGTCGTGCGGTTCGAGCGCCGTCACGCCGAACTCGCGGATGCCCGGCGTGTCCACGAGGTAGCCGCCGCCGGGGAGGGCGTGCAGGGCGGCGTGCGTGGTCGTGTGCTTGCCCTTGCCCGTGCTGGCCGAGATGTCGCCCGTGCGCAGCGCCAGGCCGGGGTCGAGGGCGTTGAGCAGCGACGACTTGCCCACGCCACTTGGCCCGGCGACGACGCTCGTCTCGTCCTGCAGCGCCTCGCGCAGCGCGTCCAGCCCGCGCCCGTCGCGCGTGCTCGTGGCGATGACGGCGTAGCCGAGGCTCTGGTACAATTGGGTAAACCAGCGGTAGGCCCGCACGGGCTCGTCGTCGTCGCCCAGCCCGTCGAGCAGGTCAATCTTGTTGACGACGATACCGGCGGGGATTTCGTCGCGGGCGGCGGTCACGAGAAAGCGGTCCACCAGGCCCGGGTTGAGGGGGGGCAGCGCCACGGACTGCACGCACCACGCCCGCGTCACGTTTGCCGCGATAATGGCTTCGACGCCCACGCGGCGCCCGGCGGCGCGGCGGCTGAACTGCGTCTGGCGCGGCAGGATGGTTTCAATCGTGCCCGTGCCGTCGGCGTCCACGAGCACCTCCACCTGGTCGCCCACGGCAATGGGGTTCGTCGTCACCGCGTTTTCCTGCCGGAACCGCCCCCGGATGCGCGCCATGACGCGCTCGCCGCCAAAATCCACCTCGTACCACGAACCCGTCGAGGCGACGACGCGGCCGGTGCGCAGGGGAGAGGACGTTTCGGGCATGAAAGCGGGGGCGGTGGGCGCCGAAAATACGGCTGCCGCGCGGCCCTGCGCCCGCGCTCGGCTGAAACACATTGCCCCGATGCACGTCAACGGCAGGGCTTTAACCCGTTCAGAACCATGACCCAGAACAGCAGCTACCGCGTGCCGCTCGAAGCCCTGCGGCGCGAGTTCGACACGCTCGGCCTCCAGCAGAAAGCCGAATTCGTCGTCGAGGCCGCCTTTACCACGTTTGCCAGCGGCGTCGAGACGGCAGGGCGCGCCCTGTCGCGCGAACTCGACACCCTGTTTGCCACGGCGCAGGCCCGCCACGAGGCCGAGCCCGAACGCCGCGAGCCCGACGCCGCCGCGCCCGGCGCCGCCGAAGCCGCCTCGCCACCGCCCGACCTCCCGTAACCCCGCCGCCCTCCCATGCCCGAGCGCCCCATCGTCCGTTTCGAGCACCTCAACCCGGTCGAAAAAGCCGTGTACGTCACCGGCGCCGTGGCTACGGTGGCCACGACGTGGATCGAGCGCGCCCTCGAACGCGCCGCCGACCTCATCGTGCAGGCCGAGCGGGCGTTCGAGCAGGGACGCCGCGAGGGCAGCGTAAACGCCGGCACCGCCGCCGACATCGAGGACGCCCGGTTTCGGGACGTGTAGCGGCGGCAGCAGCGCCCTCTTACCCAAGCCCCGGAGGCCCGCGCCTCCGGGGCTTTTTTGCGCGCCGCGCCTGCCCCGCGTGATGACGCCGTTAAGAGTGGCCAGAACCGCAAAACCACGCCAAGTCGGGCGGCAGCGCTTTCACGGGGTGCGTACCTTGCCCCTCTCCGCCCACCAACCCCCGCAGGACCATGTCCACGTTTGTCGAGACGTTCGATCCCCTCGCCCCGGCTGACACCCCCAACGCCGAAGGCACGCAGCGCGAGCGCCTGCCCGTCATGATTTTCGAGTCGTCGAGCGTGATGGCCTACCAGGTGGCCCGCCGCATCGCCAACCTCGTGCAGGAGCGCCGCGCCGTCGGCAAAAAGGTGGTGCTGGGCCTGCCCACGGGCTCGACGCCCATCGGCGTGTACCAGAACCTCATCCGGCTGCACCGCGAGCACGGCCTCGACCTCTCGAACGTCGTCACGTTCAACCTGGACGAGTACTTCCCCATGAACCCGGACGACTTGCAGAGCTACCACCGGTTCATGTTCGAGAACTTTTTCGACCACGTGAACATCCCCCGCGAAAACATCCACATCCCGCGCGGCAACATCGCGCCCGAGGACGTGGAGACGGCGGCGCTCACGTACGAGCACCAGATCCAGAAGGCCGGCGGCATTGACCTCATCCTGCTGGGCATCGGGCGCAGCGGCCACATCGGCTTCAACGAGCCCGGCTCGGCGCGCAACACGCGCACGC
>CBDUCD010000083.1:0-10294 GCA_965365535.1 uncultured Rhodothermales bacterium
TCGAGCAGCGGGAAGTAGCGCTCGTCGAGGCCGGTGCGCAGCACCCAGCCGTTGGGCGAGGCCCGCACGCTGTGCGCCGCCACGTCGGCCACGCGCCAGCCCTGCCGCTCGGCGGCCCGCGCCGTCCACGCGCGGTAGGGTTCTTCGCCCGTGACGCGGAGGGCGGGCAGCGCGCCGCTGTGGAGGCGGATGCTGCCCGTGAACGGGTCGAAATCCCCCGCCTGCCCGAAAGCGCGGGCGAGGCTGCCGTCGAGCACCAGCATCTCGGGCAGGCCTGCCACCACGCGCCCGTCGGGGCCGAGCAGCCACAAATGGTCGGCGACGCGGAGGGCGAGGTCGAGTTCGTGGGTGACGAGCAGCACGGCGCGGCCCTTTTCGCGGGTGATGCGAAACAGCAGCCGCATCACGTCGAGCCGGCCCGGCAGGTCGAGGTGGGCCGTCGGCTCGTCGAGCAGCAGCGTGCCCGACTGGGCGAGGGCGCGGGCCACCATCACCTTCTGGCGCTCGCCGTCGCTGAGTTCGCCCGCGGGCCGGTCTGCCAGTTCGGCGATGCCCACCTGCGCAATCGCATCGTCAATGGCCGCCTGGTCGTCCGCCGCGAGCCTGCCCGTCCAGCCCGTGTGCGGGTAGCGGCCCAGCGCCACGAGGGCGCGCACCGACAGGGCGGGCGGCAGCGCCCGATCCGTCAGGACGAGGCTGAGGCGGCGGGCGCGCTCGGCGGCGGGCAGGCGGCGGGCGTCGCTGCCGCCAATGCGGACGCTGCCCGCGAGGGGCGGCTGAAGGCCCGCCAGCGTCCGCAAAAGCGTGGACTTGCCCGCGCCGTTGGGGCCGAGCAGGGCCACGAGGCTGCCCGCCGCGAGCGTCTCGCGCACCTGCCGGCAGACCGTCCGCACCGCGCCGCGGGGCAGCGCGTAGCCCGCCGACAGGTCGAGGGCCTGGAGCGGCGGCGCCGCTGGGGCGGTGTCGGGGCGCGCTTCCATCAGCCCATGTGCAGCGTGCGCTGCCGCAGCAAAATCCACACGACGACGGGCGCGCCCACCAGCGACGTGACGGCGTTGAGCGGAAGCGACAGGCCGCTGCCCGGCAGCCGCGCCACGAGGTCGCACACCGTCAGCACGACGGCGCCGCCCAGCGCCGTCGCGGGCAGCAGCACGCGGTGGTCGCCCGTGCCCACGAGGGCGCGCGCGAGGTGCGGCACGGCCAGCCCGACAAACGCAATCGGCCCGCAAAAGGCCGTCACGCCGCCGGCGAGGGCGCTTGTCGTCAGAAATACCAGCAGGCGCGCCGGGCGCACGGCCACGCCCATGCTCTCGGCGTAGCGCGGCCCGAGCAGCAGGGCGTTGAGGGGTTTGACGAGCGCGCCCGCGCCCACCAGCCCCGCCACCACGAGCGCCACGAACACGGGCATCTGTGTCCACGTGACACCCGCGAGGCTGCCGAACGTCCAGAACAGAAACGCCTGCACGCGCTCGGCCTCGGCGTAAAACTGGAGCAGCGACACGACGGCGCCCGTGAACGAGGCGAACATGAGGCCGATGATGAGGAGGGTCGCGCTGTCCTCGACGCGCGTGGCGGCCAGGGCGACGAGGGCCAGCACCGCCGCCGAGCCGGCGAGGGCGGCAAGGGCCATCGTCCACGCGCCGCCGCCCGAAAAGGGAAGGGACAGGCCCACGGCGCCCGCCGCCAGCATCACGAGGGCCACGCCCAGGCTGGCGCCCGCGCTCAGCCCCAGCACGTACGGCCCGGCCAGGGGGTTGCGGAAAACGGTCTGCATCTGCAGGCCACTCACGCCCAGCGCGGCGCCCGCCAGCACGGCGGCCAGGGTGCGCGGCAGCCGGAACGCCAGCACGATGCTGCCCCACGCGGGCTCGGCAGGCGTGCCGCCCCCCAGCACGCGCAGCACGTCGAGGGGCGGCACGTACACCGAGCCGAGGGCCAGGCTCAGCAGCACGAGCGCGCCCAGCGCGGGCGCGGCAACGAGGAAAAAGCGGCGCGGGGCAGCGGGCAAGGCGGCAGGCTCAGGGCAGGCGGCGGTAGTACACGAGCGCGTGGCGGGGCAGCACGTCGGGGTGGAGAATACGGACGAGGTCGGCCAGCACCACGTCCGGCTCCACGACGCCCGTTTCGTAAAAGTCGAAGCCGCCGCCCGGACTCACGCGCCGGTCGAAGTTGTACACGTCCCCCTCGCGGAAGGCGCGGAACAGGCGGTAGCGGGCGTCCTGCGCGGCCAGAGCCGCGCGCGTGTCAACGGCGCCGGGGTTGAACCAGAAGGCGGCGTCGCCGGCGCGGGCGAGAACGGTTTCCGTGTCGAGCTGGAGCGAGCCCGTTTCGGGCGTGCCGGCCCACGGGTAGCGGGCGCCGGCGTCGCGCAGGAGGGCGGCCATGTAGCTGCCGCCGCCCGGCGCGTGCCACACGCCCCCGAAAACGCCGCCGACAAACGCCCCGGGCCGACCTTCAGCGGCGGCCACGCGGCGCGCGAGGGCACTGTAGCGGCGCGCGATGCCGCCGAAAAGGGTGTCCGCCCGCGCGCCGGCGTCCACGAAGGCCGCCAGAAAGCGCAGCCACTCGGCCCGCCCGAGCGGCGTCGCCTCGGCCCAGTCGCCCACGAACACGACGGGGATGCCGGCGGCCTGGAGCGCCCGCGCCACCGCCCCCACGCCGCCGATGCTCGACATCAGCACCACGTCGGGCTGGAGCGCGGCGATGGTTTCGGCTGAAATGGCCTCGCCCTCGCCCACGCTTCGCGCCGCGCCCGAGGCCAGCCGCGCCCGCACGGCAGGCGTGAACACGTAGCGCGCATCGCCCACCCCCACGACGGCGTCGGTGGCGCCCAGCTTGTCGAGTCCGGCCAGCGTCGTCGTCGAAAGCGCCACGATGCGCCGGGCGGGCGTCTGAACGACGGGGACGCCCGCGAAGCCGGCGGGCAGGCGCGTGCCGCGTGGCACGAGCAGGTAGCGCAGCGTGTCCGCCTGGCCGGGCCACGGGTGTGCGACCTCGGCCAGCGTGAAGCCGTCGCCCCGCAGCAGGTGGAAGCCCGTGGCACTGGCGTTGGGCACCGCGTCGAGGGGCGGCGCGGCGGGGGCAGGCACGCGGCACGCGGCCAGCAGCAGCAGCAGCAGGGCGGGGCGGTTTATGCAAAAAACGCGTGCGGAGGCGGGCATGGCAGGGCGGAAGGACGGGGCAAGGATAGCACGCTGCCGTATCCTCGTCTCGCCTTCAACGCCTTTTCGGATCATGACGCGCCCATTCGTACTCCTCAGCGCCTGCCTGCTCGCCCCCCTCGCCGCCGCCCAGCCGTCCACGGGCGGGCTGCGCCTGTTTCTCGACTGCCAGAACGTGTACTGCGACTTCGACTATTTCCGCACCGAAATCCCGTTCGTGGATCACGTGCGCAACCGCGAAAGCAGCGACGTGCACGTGATCGTGACCGAGCAGGAGAATGGCAGCGGCGGCGACACGTACACGCTGCGCTTTATCGGGCAGGGGCGCTTTGCGGGCGTCGAGGATGCCCTCGAGGTGGCCACGTCGCAGACCGATACGGGCGACGAGCAGCGGGCGGCCCTCGTGCAGGCCGTGCGCGCCGGACTCGTGCGCTACCTCGCCCGCACCCCCGGCCTGGCCCGCCTGACGTTCACGTACCGCGCGCCCCCCGCCGGCGCCGCTGCCACCACGCCCCCGCGCGACCCGTGGAACTACTGGGTGTTCCGGGCCAACCTGCGCGGGCGCTTCCAGGGCGAGCAGCGCTACAACAGCGCCAGCCTCAACACCAGCGTGTCGGCGCAGCGCACGACGGAGGCGTGGAAAACCGAAAACCGCCTCTACTACAACCTCGACCGCGACGCCTTTGAACTCGACGACTCGACCGAGACCGTGAGCCGCTCGCGCAGCTACGGCGCCAACACGCTTGTCGTGCGCAGCCTCGGGCCGCACCTGTCGGTGGGCGGGCGCGTGCAGGCCTACGCCTCCGACTACAGCAACACCGACCTCAGCGGGCGCGTGGCGCCGGCCATCGAGTACAGCCTGTTCCCCTACAGCGAGTCCACGCGGCGCGCGGCGCGGCTGCTCTACACGGCCGGCGTGACGGCGGTGGACTACCAGCAGCAGACCATCTACTTCAAGACCAGCGACGTGCTGTTCGAGCACACCCTCGAGGCCAGCGTGGGCTACCAGCAGCCCTGGGGGTCGCTGCACTTCTCGCTCAGCGGCGCCCAGTACCTGCACGACCTGAGCCGCTACCGCGTCGGCCTTTTCGGATCGCTCGACCTGCGGCTGGTGCGCGGCCTCTCGCTCAACCTTTTCGGCGACGTCTCGCGCATCCGCAACCAGATTGACCTGCCGGCGGGCGGCGCCACGACCGACGAGGTGCTGCTGCGCCGCCGGCAGCTGGGCACGAGCTACCGCTACTTCGTCAGCGCCGGCCTCAGCTACACCTTTGGCTCCATCTTCAACAACGTCGTCAACCCGCGCTTCGATTAGGGCGCGGTGTGTTTCTTCTGAGACGGAGGCGCAGCCGGGTTGCAAGCGGCGCGGGCGCTGCCCTAATCTCCGGGCCTAACCCCAAAACGGCACGTCTGTGATTTCTCTCGGCATCGACATCGGCGGCTCGGGCATCAAAGGCGCCCCCGTGGACACCCAGACGGGCGCGCTCCAGGGCGAGCGCCACCGCATCAAAACGCCCCAGCCCGCCACGCCCGACGCGGTAGCCAAAACCGTCGCCCGCCTCGTCAGGCATTTCGACTGGAAGGGGCCCGTGGGCGCCGCCTTTCCCGCGCGCGTCAAAGGGGGCGTGGCGCTCACGGCCTCCAACATAGACAAGGCGTTTATCGGCACCAACGTCCGGGAGCTGTTCGAGCAAGCCACGGGCTGCCCTTTTGCCGTGCTCAACGATGCCGACGCCGCGGGCGTGGCCGAGATGGAAGTGGGCGCCGCGCGGGGCGAAAAAGGCGTCGTGATGCTGATTACCGTGGGCACGGGCATCGGCTCGGCGCTGTTCGTGGACGGGCGGCTCGTGCCCAACACCGAGCTGGGCTGGCTGCGCCTCTCGGACGGGCAACTCGCCGAGCCGTACGCCTCCGACAAGGCGCGCAAAAGCCAGGACCTGTCGTGGAAACGGTGGGGCGAGCGGTTGCAGGAGTACCTGGCGCGCATCGAGTTCCTGTTCGGCCCCGACCTCATCGTCGTCGGCGGCGGCGTGTCGAAGCCCGACCGGTGGAGCAAGTTTTCCGAGCACCTCAAAACGACGGCCCGGCTGGTGCCGGCCAGGCTGCGCAACGAGGCCGGCATCGTGGGCGCGGCCCTCGCGGCGCCCCAGCCCTGACGCGCGCGGGCCTGCGACAACAAAGCCGGGCGCCGTCCGTTGGGCCGGTCTGCCCTGCCTGCCCTGCCCATGCCGCGTTTTCTCTGCTGCGTCGCCCTCGCCGTCTGCGCCGCGCTGCCCGCCCGTGCCCAGACGGCAGACACCACGAGCGCGAATGCCCGCTTCCGGCTGGCCGAGACGTACCTGCGCGGCGGCCAGCCCGACCGGGCGGCGCTCGTGCTTGAAGACCTCTACGCCGAAAACGCCTCGCTGCTCGTCTATCAAAAGCTGAGCGAGGCCTACCAGGCCCTCAAGCGCTACGACGACGCCCTCGCCCTGCTCGACCGCCGCCGCGCGGGCGCCGACGACCCGGCGCTGCTGACCGAGCGCGCCGGGCTGCTCTACCTCAAAGGCGACGAAAACGCCGCTTTTGCCCAGTGGCAGGCCGTAATAGACGCGCGCCCCGACGACCCGGGCGTGTACCAGCAGGTGTACACGGCGATGCTGGAGTACCGCCTGTTCGAGCGGGCCATCGGCGTGCTCGAAGGGGCGCGGGCGCGCCTCAAAAACCCCGACCTGTTCACCTACGACCTCGCCTACCTCTACAGCCTCGACGGGCGCCACGACAGTGCCGCCGAACTTTACGCCGACCTCGTGGCCCGCGACCCGGGGCGGCTGGCGTTCGTGCGCAGCCGCCTGGCGCGCTTTACCGAGACGGGCGAGGCCACCGACGCCACCATTGCCGTGGCCGAGCGCCGCGCCCGGCGCGAACCCCTCAACCGGGCTTTCCGCGAGTGGCTCGTGTGGCTCTACGTCGAAAAAGGCGATTATGCCGCCGCCCTCGACGCCGTCCGCGCCATTGACCGGATGGGGCGCGAGGAAGGCGGCGTCCTCTACGGCTTTGCCCGCAGCGCCGCCGACGCCGGCGCCTTTGCGCCCGCCCTCGAAGCCTACACCGAAATCCTGACGCGCTACCCCGACGCCCCCGCCGCCGCCGAGGCGCTTTACGGGCTGGGCCGCCTGCACGAAAGCTGGGGCGCGGGCGAGCGGCGCCCCGACCGCGCCGACGCCAGCGCCCACACCGTCCAGGCCCTCGACGCCTACCGCCGCTTTGCCCGGCAGTACCCCAACCACCCCGCCGTGCCCGACGTGCAGCGCCGCACGGGCCGCCTCGAACTCGACGTGTTCCACGACGCCGCTGCCGCCGAGCCGCTGCTGCGCGAAGTCGCCACGCGCTACGCGCAGACCGAGGCGGGCGAGGAGGCCGCCTACGACCTGGGCCGCGCCGCCCTGATGCGCGGCGACCTCGACGCCGCCCTGATCGCCTTTTCCGCCCTCGAAGAAAAGCTGCGCGTGGGCGACCTGGCCGAGCGCGCCCGCTACGAACGCGCCCTCATTGACGTGTACCGCGGCGACTTCGACGCCGCGCAGACCCTCGTGGACATCCTCAACGACAACACGTCCACCGACACCGCGAACGACGCCATCGAGCTGACCGTCCTCCTCATCGAAAACCGGGGGCCGGACTCGCTTTCGACGCCGCTCCGCCATTACGCCCGCGCCCGCCTGCTGCTGCGCCAGCACCACGCCGCTGCCGCCCTCGACACGCTCGACGCCCTGCTGGCCGCCTTTCCCGGCCACAACATCGCCGACGAGGCCACGATGCTGCGCGCCCAGGCGCTGCGCGAAGCGGGGCGCGTGGACGAGGCCGCCGCCGCCCTCGCCGCCTTTGCCGGGCAGTTCCCGCAGTCCTACCTCGCCGACCGCAGCCTGCTCGAGCTGGCCGACATCGAGGAGTACGACCGCCGCGACCCTGCCGCTGCCCTCGCCACCCTTACGCGCCTGCTCACCGACTACCCCGGCTCCCTTTTCACCGCCGACGTGCGGCAGCGCGTGCGGCGCCTGCGCGGCGACGGCGCGGCCCTCTGATGCGGCTTTTTCGCACGGCCTTTGGGCGGGAAAGAGGCGGCGCAGGCCCCGCCTTTTGCTTTATTTGCTGCTGCCGATAACCGAGGCGACCCTTTCTCTGCCGCCTGCCGGCCTGCCCCCATGCCCACCCCTTCCCGCTTCTGGCTGCTCGTGCAGGGCGCCCGCGCGCGCCTCCGCCGCCTGATGGGGCGCGAAGGAGCCGCCTCGACGTTTGAAAAGCAGGCCCTCGGCACCGCCGGGCTGGGCGCGTGGCAGTGGAACATCGAGACGGGCGCCCTCCACTTCAACCGGCGCTGGGCCGAGATGCTGGGCTACGACCCCGGCGCCCTCCTGCCCCACTTCGACACGTGGGTGGCCCTCGTCCACCCCGACGACGACGTGCTGCTCGACAACGCCATGCGGGCGCACCTGGCCGGCATCCTGCCCGAGTACCACGCCACCGTCCGGATGCAGGACGCCGCCGGGCGCTGGCGCCGCGTGCGCGTGTGGGGCCGCTTTACCGAGCACGACAGCAACGGCGAGCCCCGCACCGCCGTCGGCGCCCTGCTGCTGCTCGACGACCCCGCCGACGAGGCGATGACGCAGACGCTCGTCGAACGCCAGCTGGCCGAAACCCAATCCTGGCTCGACCGCGTGCTCGACAGCATGACCGACGCCTTTTTCGTCGTTGATGGGGGGTGGACGTTCCGCCAGGTCAACGCGCAGGCCGAAAAGCTGCTGAACCGCGAAGCACACGACCTGCTGGGCAAAAACCTGTGGGACGAGTACCCCGACGCCGTCGGGTCGGCGTTTGACGAGGCGTACCAGCGTGCCGTCGAAACCGGCGAGTCCGTCCGGTTCGAAACCCTTTATCCCCGCCTCGACAAGTGGTTCAGCGTGCGGGCGCACCCCTTCAAAGGCGGCCTCGCCGTCTATTTCACCGACATCACCGAGCGCAAAAACCAGGAACTGATCCAGCGGATGCGGCAGGAGCGGATGCAGTTTCTCTACGACCTCACGGGCCAGCAAAGCCTCGACGTGGACGCGCAGATGGACAGCATCCTGCGCCGCACCGCCGACCTGCTGGGCATGGAGGTGGGCATCGTGAGCCAGGTCGAGGGCGACCGCTACACCGTCCGCCACGCCATCGCGCCCGAGCACCTGCCCATCGCCGCCGGCGCCACGCTGCCCCTGGCCGACACGTTCTGCGGCGCCGTTTTCGAGCAGGGCACGCTGGTGGCCGCGCCCCACGTAGCCCAGTCGGCGCTGTGCGCGCGGCCCGCGGCCCGCGATTTCGGACTTGAAGCCTACATCGGCCTGCCGCTCGTGGTCGAGGGTGCGCGCTACGGCACGCTCTGCTTTGCCTCGACGGCGCCGCGCCCGCCGT
The DNA here is from genome assembly GCA_965365535.1 of uncultured Rhodothermales bacterium. GTDB lineage: Bacteria > Bacteroidota > Rhodothermia > Rhodothermales > BA12 > CBDUCD01. The sequence goes on from CBDUCD010000083.1 coordinate 8,592, forward strand.
TTACCCCGCCCGACGAGGAGATGCTCTACCTGCTGGCGCAGTGGGTGTCCGTCGCCCTCGTGCGCCAGCAGCACCTCGAAGCGCTGCGCGCCAGCGAAGAACGCTTCCGCCGGCTGGCCGAGGCCATGACCGACCTGGTGTGCATCCACGACTCGGACGGCGCCTACCGCTGGGTCAGCCCGTCCATCACGGCGCGGCTGGGCTACGCGCCCGAGGAGGTGATTGGCCGCAAGCCCGTCGAGTTTGTCCACCCCGACGATCTGCCGCGCATCGCGCCGCTTTTCTCGGCGCGCAACCTGCTGCGGGCCGCCCGCGACGGCGTCCACGACGAGTTCCGCTACCGCCACCGCGACGGGCATTACGTGTGGCTCGAAACCCTGGCCCACCTCCACCTCCGCCTCGACGGGCAGCCGGCGACGCTGCAAACGACCTCGCGCGACATCACGATGCGCAAAACCTTCGAGGCCCGCCTCGAACAGGCCGCCGCCGACCTCGAAGCGCGCAACGCCGAACTCGTCCTCGCCCGCGACGCCGCGCAGGGCGCCGACCGCGCGAAGAGCGCGTTTCTGGCCAACATGAGCCACGAAATCCGCACGCCCCTCAACGGCATCATCGGCGCCGCCGAGCTGCTCGACGCGATGGCGCTGGCGCCCGAACAGCGCGAACTCGTCGGCATCCTCCAGTCGTCGGGCAGCACGCTGCTGACGCTTATCAACGACATCCTCGACCTGTCGAAGGTGGAGGCGGGGCACCTCGAGCTGGCGCCCGAGCCCTTCAGCCCGGCCGCGCTGGCCGCCGAGGGCGTGGATTTGCTGCGCCTCAAAGCCGCCGAGAAGGGCCTCGACCTCGCGCTCGACGTGGCGCCCGGCGTGCCCGCGTGCGTCGTGGGCGACAGCGCGCGGCTCAGGCAGGTGCTGCTCAACCTGCTCTCGAACGCCGTCAAGTTCACCCCGTCGGGCCGCGTCGCGCTCCGCCTGGGCGCCCAGCCGACAGGTCCGCACGCGACGACGCTGACCTTCAGCGTCGAGGACACGGGCATCGGCATCCCCGCCGACAAGATGGGCGGGCTGTTCCAGCGCTTCAACCAGGTGGACACGTCGCGCACCAAGCGCTACGGCGGGACGGGCCTGGGGCTGGCCATCTCGCGCCAGCTTGTCGAGATGATGGGCGGCGAGATGGGCGCCGAAAGCGCCGAGGGAAAGGGTTCGACGTTTTTTTTCCGCGTCACCCTCCCCGTCGAGGGCGCCGTCGAGGCCGCCGCGCCGGCCCAGCCACGGGCCGACACGCCCGCCGCGCACCTGGCAGGAATGCGCCTGCTGGCCGTCGAGGACAACGCCATCAACCTGCGCGTGCTGCTGCGGCTGCTCGAAACCCTCGGCCTCGAAGCCGACGTGGCCGCGAACGGCGCCGAAGCCCTCGCCCGGCTGGACGAGACGCCCTACGACGTGATTCTGATGGACGTGCAGATGCCCGAGATGGACGGCATCACGGCCACGCGCGCCATCCGCGCCCGCACCGACCGCCCGCAGCCGTGGATCATCGGGCAGACGGCGAATGCCCTGGCCGAAGACCGCGTCGAAGTCCTCACCGCCGGCATGGACGACTACCTCGCCAAACCTATCCGCCGCGACGCCCTCGAAGCCGTGCTGCTGCGCGTGGGCGACGCCGTGGGAAGTCGGTGAGGTTTGTTTGTTGGGTTGGTT
>CBDUCD010000084.1:0-10244 GCA_965365535.1 uncultured Rhodothermales bacterium
TGTTGGTGAAGGGTGGAGGCGAAGCGAGGGGCGGAGGCCGATGGTGGGTTTACAGCGGGAGGTGGGCCGGTTGGCAACTTGCTTTTCAGCCAACTCAACCCCCACCCTCGCCAGAGGGCAACGCGTAACTCCTGCACTCGACCAACTACCTCGCCACCTCGCTACCTCGCCACCTCCCCAACGCGCAGCACCACCATCGTCATGTCGTCGTGCTGGGGTTCGCCGTCCATGAACGCGTTGACGGCGTGGGTGAGGGCGTCGCGCAGGTGGCGGGCCGAGGACGCGCGCGTCGTGGTGACCTGCCCGGCCAGGCGACCGTCGCCGAAAAGGGCGTGGTCGAGGTTCATGGCCTCCGAGAAGCCGTCGGTGTAGAGCACGAGCGTGTCGCCCGCTGCCAGGCGCACCTGCGATTCCTGGAGCGCGGCGTCGAAGTGGGGGCCGGGGTCGAGGCCGATGGCGAGGCCGGAGGGCTGGAGCATCTCGGCCTGCGGCTGCCCGGCGCGGTGCAGCAGGACGGGGTTGTGGCCCGCGCGGGCAAACGTGAACAGGCCCGCCTCCACGTCCACGACGCCGTAGATCATGGACATAAAGGTGCCGCGCGGCGCCGTCTGGCAGAACAGCCCGTTGACGCGGCGCAGCACGGCGGCAGGCGGCAGGTTTTCGCGCGCCAGCGTCTGCACGAAACCCTTGACGAGCGTCATGTAAAACGCCGCCTCGATGCCCTTGCCACTCACGTCGCCGATGACGACGGCCAGGCGGCGGGCGTCGAGTTCGATGAAATCGTAGTAGTCGCCGCCGACCTCCATCGCCGGCAGGCAGAGGGCGGCCACGTCGAGCCCTTCGAGCCGGGGCATGTGGCGCGGCAGAAACGTCATCTGGACGTTGTGCGCGATTTCCAGCTCGCGTTCCATGCGGGCCTCGTGCTGCCGCTCGCGGATGTAGGAAGGCACCATGGCGTCCTCCTCGCGCACCATCCGCCCCCGCAGCATGGCCCACAACCCGACGCCGAAAATCAGCGCCAGCACCACCACGAGCACGAGGGCGCCTGTGAGCGACGGCACGCCCCGGCCCATCCACGCGTACGCCAGGTTCCACAGGATGCTGTACGCCAGCAGGGCCACGAGGGCCGCGAGGGCGTCGTAGCGGCGGAAAAGCCACACGGCGGCAGCGGCAGGGATGAGGTGGAGCAGCACCTGCCAGAAGGGCACGTCCACCGCGACGACGACCTGCGCCAGGGCCAGCAGCAGCACCAGGAGGGCGTAGGCGAACGCGCCCAAGCGCTTTTCGACGCCGCCGCCCACCACGAGCAGAATGGCGTACACCTGGAAAACGCTCACGAGCGTGTAGAAGCCCGCCACGAAAAGGGCCGGAGCCAGCGTCGCCTCGTCGGGCAGGGCCTCGCCGGCACCGCCCAGGTGGAGCGCCACGCCGGGCAGCAGCACGAGGGCAAGCGTGAGGGCGCCCAGCACCAGCCCCGCGCCCGCGAAGCCGCGCACGAGGGCGGCGCCCACGCGCCCGTCGTACCACGCGCCCATCCGCAGCAGCGACAGCGACGCCAGCCTGTCGGGCCAGCGCGCCCGCGCGATGGAGTCGCCCGCGCCCGAGGCGGCAAAGCACACGAACGCCGTCCCCAGCCCCATCAGCAGGGCGTTGAGCAGGGCGACGCCCGCCACCGCCCACAGCGACGGCAAGCTTTGCAGCATGGGAATGGTGACGGCGCTCACCATCCAGCCCATGCCGGCAAGGGCCACCCAGAGGGCGTCGCGGAAGGCGGCGCGCAGATCCACGAGCCGCTCCGAGAGGCGCCGCACGAACGCCACGAACACGACCACGAGCAGCACCACGTACAGCCCCACCCCGAAGGCGCCCAGCAGGTTGCGCGGCTCCAGCGTCAGCACGTCGGGCGCGCCTGCTGCCGGCGGCCCCAGCCGCAGCAGGTGGCCTTCGCGGTCGAGGCGGACTTCGAGGCGGACGGTTTCGCCGCCGGCGCGCGGCCCGTGCAGAAACGCCCGCGCGCCGTCGCCCTCCACGAGCGAGTCGAGGGTCAGGTCGAGGCCGGCGTAGGCCGTCGCGGCCAGCAGGCTGCGCACGCGCGCCTCAGCCGCGCGCCGCGGCGGGCCGGGCGCCTCGCCACGCGCCACCAGCGCCGCCAGCGTGTCGGCAGCAGGCAGCACGGGCGGGCGCGTGGTAAAGTGCGACGCCTGCTGCATCTCGAAGGAGAGCACCTGCCCGCCGGGGGTGAGGCGCACCACGGCACCCGTCTCCTGGGGCGCCGCCGTGTGCCACCACACGCGCCAGTAGAGGGCGCCGCGCGCCTGCCCCTCGTCCGTGTCCATCCACCGGAGGGCGCCCGGACGCCCGTACCGGTGCTGGAGCGTGTCGAGCAGCGGCCCGTCGAGGCGGGGGTGGGCTTGCAGCGAGAGGGCGTCGGTGGCCGAAAAGCCCGTCTGCGCCAGAAAAGCGCGGGCCGCTTCAACGGCGCGGGCGCGGCCCGTGTAGTCGGCAGCGCTGTGGGGGTGCTGGCCCGGCAGCACGAGGGCGAAAAGGGCGTAGCCCGCCACCGCGAGCGCCAGCAGAATAGCGTCGGTGCGGGTAAACAGGGCGGGGGGAGAAGGCGTCACGCGGCGCGGAGGATGCGGTAGTGGCGAAGGCTCCAGGCCACCTGCTGCGCCGTCACGCGGAGCACGGTGCTGACCGGGATGGCGAGCAGCATCCCGGCGATGCCGGCCACCTGCGCGCCCACCAGTACGACGACGAGGATGAACAGAGGATGCGCCCGCGCCGCCCGCGAAAAGATAAAAGGCTGCAAGAACAGGTTGTCGGCCAGCTGCGTGACGGCCATCGCCATAAAGACGCCCGGCACCAGCGACAGGTCGCCCGTCTGCACCAGCCCCACGACGACGCCTGCCAGAAAGCCCATCAGAGGCCCAAAATACGGGATCGTATTGGCCAGCCCGGTAAAGACGCCCACGGCAGCGGCATTGTCGAGACCAACCACGTACAGCATCGTCGTGGCGATAAGGGCGACCGACAGGCACTGCGCCAGCAGCCCTTTGAGGTAGCGCCCCAGGTTGACTTCGACCTGCTCGACCAGGGTGAGGACGGGCTCGAAGTAGCGGTTGGGCACCAGCCGCAGCAATCCGCGCCGCAGCCGCGGGCCGTCGCGCAGCACGAAAAACGAGACAAAGGGCACGATGACGAGCGCGTACACCACGTTTGCCAGCAGCCCCACGAGGGCCGACGCCAGGGCCGACAGGCGCTCCTCGGCGGTGAGGGACTGCACGGCGCGCTCGGCGGCGCGGGCCAGCGTGCCGGGCCGCACAAGAGGCAGTTGCGGTTCGAGGTCGCGCACGACGCTGCCCACGCGCTCGACCGTCAGCTCGTCGGCGAGGGCGGTAAACTGATTGCTCACGAACGGCACCGTGTAGGTGCCCACCAGCACCAGCACGCCCGTGACGAGCACGAACGCCGCCACGATGGCGCCCACGCGCCCGGCGCCGTGCCCCTCGAACCACGTCACGAGGGGCTGCACGAGGTAGGCCAGCAGCACCCCCAGCGCGAGGTACGCCACCAGCCCGCCGAAAAACCACACGAGCCAGAGCAGCGCGGCGGCGGCGCCCAGCCCCAGCGCCCAGCGCAGCACCCGGTCGAACGTCCACGCGCGCCCGGCGCGGCGGGGCGCGCGGCGCCGCACCACGCCCCGGCGCGGGCGCCCGAGCGGCGAGAGCAGGGGCGGCTCAGGCATCGTCGTCGTCGGGGTCGGGGAGGGCGGCCATTGCCTCGGCAATCACGTCGTAGGAAAAGCCACGCCGGACGAGATAGTCGGACAGCTTGCGGCGCCGCCGGCGCGGGTCGGGCTCGCGGGCCAGCAGGCGCCAGCGGTCGAGGGCCTGCTCGCGCGCCGCCGTCCGCACCGCGTCCTCGTCCACCTCGTCGGCCAGCGCCCCCTCGATGGTTTCGCGGGCGACGCCGCGCCGCATCAACTCCTGCCGGATGCGCTGCGGGCCATACCCCGACAGGCGCGCCCGGCTTTCGGCGTACTGCCGGGCGTACGCGGCGTCGTCCACGAGCGCCTTTGCTTCCAGCCACGCCAGCACCTCGTCCACGACGACGTCGGGGATGGCGTTCTCGGCCAGCTTGCGGGCCACTTCGGCGCGCGTGCGGGGCCGGTGCGACAGAAACGCCAGCGCCGCGCCCCGCGCCCGCAGCCGCCCGTCGTCGGCCAGCACCTTTTCCTGCTGCGCCACGTCGAGGGCGACGCCCTTGCGCAGGCCGTGCGCGACGAGCACGTCCTGATGGACGCCAAAGGCAAAGGCGCCGTCGAGATAGACGGACACGCGCAGCGGGTCTTTCTGCTGCGCCACGAGGCGCGTCACCACGCCGGGCGCGAGGGCGCGCGGCGGCGGCGTTTCTTCGTCGCGGCGGGGCGGACGGCGGAAGGTCATGGCGGTGGGCGGAGGGGGGAAAAGGCGGCGGGGCCAACCTGGAGGGTGAGCGAATCGACCGACACGCCAGCCACGATGCCGATGCCACCTTGCACGTTCCCGAGAGGTTCGCGGCGACCGGGCGTGCCGCGCGTGGCGGCGTAGCGGGCGTACGCGCGCCCGCCCCGCACAAACGCCACGCGCACGCGGTGCAGCGGCAACGCCGCCTCGGCAGACGCCACGGGCACGGCGTACAGCCCGCGCCACACGCGCCCCGACGCGCCCTGTTCTATCGCCCCTTCTTCGGCGATGCGCTCGGGCGGAAACACCAGCTCGATGCCCGGAAGCTGGAGGCCGGGCCGCAGCTGCGACCGCACCCACAGCGCCGTGTCGGCGGGCGACGTTTGGGACGGCCACCACGCCACCACCTCGACGGGATAGACGAAGCCTTCGCGGGCGCCCGTGGCAAGCGTGTCGAAGCGGAGCGAGTCGAGCAGCACGGCGCGCACGGCGCGGGCAAAGGGAAACGCCCGCAGCGAGTCGAGGCGGAGGCGCGGCGGCGTCTGCGTCTCGGCCCACGCCCGGTCGCCCTGCCACCGCACGTCCACGCGGTAGGCGGCGCCGGCGCGCACCGTATCGGCGGTGGCGGCGCGGTACCGGCCCGGCTGCCCGGGCACGGGCGCGTACGGCAGCGCGGCGCCCGCTATCGTCACGACGACCTCGGCGTCGGCCACGCCCGTCGCCTCGCCGGTGGGATAGGCCCCGCCGATGCCGACGGTGCGGCGCACGAGCACGTCGGGCAGGGGCTGCCCCACGTCGAAAAACGCCTCGACGACGAGGGCGTCGCCGTCCACCGTGCTGCCGTCGCAGGCCAGCGCGGCAACCATCAGCAGCAGCGCCGCGCCCCTCACCGGCCCCTCTCGACGCTTTCCACCCCGAACAGCAGGTGCACGTCCGGGTCGAGCACGAGACGCGCGGGCGCCGTGGGGGCGGGAAGGGAAAACGACGCCGCGCGCCCCCCCACGACTACCGCCGTCCGCAGCGTGTCGCCCGCCGCGCCCACGAGCGCGATGTCGAGGGGAAACGCGAACGCCTCGCCCGGCTGCGTCTGCGCGATGTCGAGCCGGACGGCGCCGCCCTCGTACTGCCAGCGCGCCCGCACGACGGGCTGGCCGGAGCGGCGCGTCCACTGCTGAAAAAAGGCGTCGAGGGGCCTGCCGGCAACCCTTTCCATCGCCCGTTGCAGGCTGTCCGTGGTGGCGTTGCGGCCGCCGTAAAAGGTGGCGTACTGGCGCAGCCCATCGAAAAACACCGCGTCGCCCACCTCGCGGCGCAGCATGTGCAGCACCCAGGCGCCCCGGCTGTACGGGTTCGTGTTGAGCAGTTCGTTGGGGTCGCTGAACGTCGTGTCCACGAGCGGATCGCGGTTTTGCTCGTAGTAGCCCAGTACGGCCTGCCGCTGCTCGGCCCGCAAGGCGCGTGCCGCCGCCGCGCCCCGCGTCTTTTCGACGTACACGTCCGTCAGGTACGTGGCGAAGCCCTCGCTCAGCCACAGGTGCGGCCAGCCCGCCTCCGTCACCCAGTCGCCAAACCACTGGTGGGCGATTTCGTGGGCGAGGAGTTCTTCCGAGGCCCGGTCGCCGCGCACCGACGCCTCGTTGTAAAAGATGGCGCCGGCGTTTTCCATGCCGCCGTAGCGCGTCTTGGACTGCACGTTGGCCAGCTTCTCGAACGGAAACGGCGCGATGAGGCTGTCGAAAAACGCCACGATGGGCACGGCGAGGGCATAATCGTAAAACCCTTCTCGCGCGTTCTGCGGGTACACCCACGACGCGATGGGCACGCCCCGCACCCGCCCCGCCCTCTCGACGGCAAACGGCGACGCGCCAAACACCATCACCTTGGTCGGGAGGGGCACGCCCGAGCGGTAGCGCGTGCGGCGGCGATGGCCGGGCAACTCGGTCTCGTCCACGAAGGCGCCGTTTGCCACGACGCGCACGCGCTGCGGCGCCACGACCGTCCACGCGACGGTTGCCTTGTCGGCGGGACTGTCCACGACGGGCAGCCAGTGGCGGGCGCGGTCGGGCCAGTTGTCGCCGAAAAAGGTGCGGTCGCCAAACTTGTTCTGGGAAATGACCAGCCCGTCCGCCGGGACGCCGCCGTACGCGATGCTGAACGTCCGCGCCGCGCCCGCCACGAGCGGCACGGCGGGCCGGACGACGAGGCGCCCCCCCGCGTGCGTGAACGGCACGTCGGCGCCGTTTTCCGTCACGTTTTCGACCTGCATCCCCGTGCCGTCGGGCTGCGCTTCGACGAGGTCGAGCCAGAACGAGGCGGCGTTCTGGGTGGGCACGAGCGTCACCCGGGCGCGCCCCGCGATGCGGTCTGTCGTGTCCCACACGGCGATTTCGAAGGCGTACGCCTGCACGTCCACGCCGGGCAGGCCGGGGGCGCGCGGCGGCACCTGCGCGTCGGCGCGGCAGGCAGCCAGGGCGAGGGCGGCGGCGAAAAAGGGAAGAGAGGATGATTTCACAGAAGCGGTGGAGATGGCGCGGATGCTGAACCTGCCGGGGCGAAATAGATTCTGCCCGGGTGCGGCGCCCGTTGCGGGCCGCGCCCCTTTTCTCGCCTGTTGCCAACGCCCCCGCTGCATGGAAAGTACGCCGCCCCGCCGCCCGCTGCGCCGCGCCCTCGTGCTGTGGATCATCGCCCTCGGCCTGATCGCGCTGTTCGTGCTGCCCGAAGCCCTCGACCCGTGCCGGGGCAAGGAGTGGGTGCCCATCTCGCACGGCAACCACGTCCACTACAAAGCCTGCGACGCCGCCGCCGACGCCGACATCCACCAGTTCCCCACCACGCCTCCCGGCCCCGACGAGCGCATCCTGCCCGACGGACAGGTGGTGCCCCGGTAGCGGCCTTACAACCTCTCCACCTCGGCGCGCCCGCCGCCCCCGCTGCCCGTCCTATCTTGCCCCTCCGCACCCATCCCCACGCACCATGCCCGGCATTCCGGTAAACACCCGCACGCCCGACGAGCGCAAGCTCAACTTCTGGGAGCGGATGTATCTGCCCCAGGTTTTTCAGGGACTCGGCTACTCGTTCCGCAAGATGACGACGGAGCCGATGTACACGTTCCAGTACCCCGAAGAGCAGTGGTACCCGCCCGACGTGTTCCGGGGCCGGCCCGTCCTCGTCGAGGAAGCCGGGCGCCCGCGCTGCGTGTCGTGCAACCTGTGCGCCCGCGCGTGCCCGCCGCTCGCCATCTCGATGCAGAGCCACGAGGTCGAAAACGTGAAAGAGCGCGAGCCCGTGTGGTTCGAGATCAACATGCTCCGGTGCATCTACTGCGGCTTTTGCGAGGAGGTGTGCCCCGAAGAAGCCATCGTGATGTCGAAGGAATACGACCTCACGTTCCAGAGCCGCGCCGAGGCCATTTTCGGCCTCGACCGCTTGCTCGTGCCTGCCGAGCAGCTCCAGGACCGCTTCGACTTTCTGGCCGCCTACAAAGACCCGCAGCCCGCCGACCAGTGGACGCACCGCGAGGACAACAACCTGCACAGCGTCAAAGACCAGCACTTTCTGCGCTGGCTCGTGGCCGAGGGCATGGACGAACTCGAGGAAACGCACCTGCGCGACGTGGACGTGGTGGCGGCGGCCCGCACCTGGGGCGGACGCCGCGAAGGCCCGCCCGCCGTGCCGTATCTGATGGACGAAGAGGCGCCCGATGCCTGACGCCCGGCGCGAGGCCGTGCTGGGCCAGCTCCGCTACCTCATAGACGAGGCCGAGATGCTGCGCCGCGTGGTGCCGCGCCTGCCCGCCGCCCTCCAGGAAGCCACGACCGTCGAGGGGTCGCGCTCGTTCAAGGCGACGCTGGCCCTCATCGCCGCCCGCGACGCCCGGGTGCGGCTGCCGCGCCTGCTGGCATCCGCCGCCCCGCCCCCCGCGCTCGACGAAGACGCCGTTGCCCGCGAGGCGCAAGGGCAGGAAGTGGACGTTTTGCTGGACACCCTCGTCGAAAACCGCCGCCGCCTGGTGGACGCTGCCGCCGCCCTTTCCGACGCGGCGTGGCGCGCGGGCGCCCTCGACCTGCTGTACATGGCTACGCTGGAAGACGCCGACCTGCTGCGCGCCCTCGCCCAGCACCTCTTCGACGCACAAGGAATGGGCGGGTAACGGCGTTGTCCCCGCGTGACGGGATGCCGTCACCCCGGAGCCGTACTTTCAGGCCAGCCCACCTCCGCTGCCGTGTCCCTCAGCTTTGAACAGATCGAGACCGCGTTCCGGCACCGCAACTTCAAGCCGCTGTACTTTTTCTACGGCGACGAGACGTTTTTCATAGACCGGGCGCAGGAGCTGCTGGTCGAAAACGCCCTCGCGCCCCACGAGCGCGACTTCAACCTCGACGTCATTTACGGCGCCGAGGCCGAGGCCGCGCAGGTGCTGGCCCAGTGCGCCGCCTACCCCATGATGGCCGAGCGCCGCGTCGTGCTCGTGCGCGACTTCGAAAAGCTCCGCGGCAACGCCCTTTTCCAGCACTACGCCGAGCGGCCCAACCCCTCCGCCATCGTGCTGCTGGCGTGCCGCACCAAGCCGAACCTCAGCGCGCACCCCTACCGCGCCCTCAAGCAGCACGCCGCGTGGGCCGAGTTCAAGCGCGTCAAGCAAAGCGAGGTGGCCGGCTGGCTGACGGGCTACCTGAGGGGCCGGGGCTACAAGCTCGACCCCGACGCCGCTGCCATGCTGGCCGATACCGTGGGGACAGACTTGCAGACCGCCGCCGGCGAGGCTGACAAGCTCGTCGTGTACGCCGCCCCCCGCACCACCATTACGCGTGAAGACGTGCTCAGCGCAGGCGGCCATTCGCGCGAATTCAACGTGTTCGAGCTGCAGAAGGCCGTTGGCGAGGGCGCGTATGCCGCCGCCATCACCATCGCGGAACAATTGTTGCAACAAGCTTCAAATCCGGGGGGTGAAGCCCTTCGTATCGTATCCATCCTGACGGCGTATTTTGTACGACTCCAGAAGCTCGCCCACTGCATTCATAAACGGATGCCCGAGCGCGCCATGGCCGCCGAAGTCGGCGTCAGCCCGTTCTTTCTCAAGGAGTACCTCGTCAGCGCCCGCCGCTACCCGCAGCCCCGGCTGGACGGGGCCTTCAGCGCGCTGCTGGCCGCCGATTACGAACTCAAAGGCGGCTCGACGCGCAGCGCCTCGCTTGTCATGCTGCTCCTGCTGCGCCGCCTCGTGCTCCCCGATTAAGCCTGTACACCACCCGAGCCTCCGGGCTCTTTACCGTTAGACCTGAATGACCAGCATCACTACCCGTCGCCCCGTCAGCGCCTCCGAACGCCGCCTCCGCCTGCTCACGCAGATGGGCGACGAGGACCTGATGGAGCAGTTTCAGGCGGGCTCGGTCGAGGCGTTCGACCTGCTCGTGAGCCGGTACAAAGACCCGCTCACCAACTACCTGTACCGCTTTCTCGGCGACGCCCGCGAAAGCGAGGACCTGTTGCAGGAGACGTTTATGCGCGTCTATCGCAACCGGCACTCGTACCGCCGCATTGCCCGGTTTTCGACGTGGCTCTACACCATCGCCGGCAACCTGGCGCGCAGCGAGTACCGCAAGCGCCGCCGCCGCCGCCTGCAGTCGCTCCAGAGCGTCAACCGCGACGCCGAGGAGTACGAGCTCGAAATCCCCGACGACACGTTCCGCCCGGACACCCACACTAATGGCGTGCTGTCGGACTCCTACGTCATGGACGCGCTGCGCGAGATCCCCGACGACTTCCGCGAGGTCGTCATCCTGCGCGACGTGCAGC
>CBDUCD010000085.1:0-10193 GCA_965365535.1 uncultured Rhodothermales bacterium
GCTGGTAATGCAGCGACTTGGTATCAGCGCAGGTCGTTCATGGCCACGTGCTGCATGTCGGCAAAGTCCTGGTTTTCGCCGCCCATCGCCCAGCAAAACGCGTAGCGCCCCGTACCCGCCCCCGCGTGGATGGACCAGCCCGGCGACAGCACGGCCTCGCCCTCGCGCGCGACGAGCGTGCGCACCTCCTGCGGCTCGCCCATCAGGTGGAACACCACGGCGCCGGGGGCCAGGTTGAAGTACAGGTACACCTCGGTGCGGCGGGCGTGGGTGTGGGCGGGCATCGTGTTCCAGACGCTGCCCTCGCGGATAACCGTGACGCCCATGACAAGTTGGGCGCTGGCCGGCCCGCCGGGCCGGACGTACTTGTAGAGGTCGCGGCGATTTGCCTGTTCCACGCTGCCCAGCTCGGCGTGCTCGGCGTCCTGCTGCCGCACGAGGGCCGTGGGGTGCGAGGCGTGGGCGGGGTAGCTAACGAGGTAGAAACGGGCGGGCGCGGCGGCACTGTCGCTCTCGAAAGAGACGGCCCCACTCCCCCGCCCCACGTACAGCAGGTCGAGGGGCGCGAGGGCGTACGTCTCGTCGCCCACGCGCACGGTGCCCCTGCCGCCCGTGTTGAGGATGCCCACTTCGCGGCGCTCGGTAAAGGACTGCGCGGCCATCTCGCCAGGCACGCCCAGGCTGAGCGGTTTTTCGACGGGCACGGCGCCGCCCAGCACCACGCGGTCGAGGTCGGCAAAGCGCAGCGTCACCCTGCCGGGCTGGAACAGGTCGGAGACGAGAAAGCGGTCGCGGAGTTCGCCGGTCGTGAGGCGGCGGGTGCGCTCGGCGTCGGGAAGGGTGTGGAGGGGCATGGACTTTTTGTTGTGAGTAGCGTGCAGGGCGGGGGCGTCAGCGAGCCATCCAGCCGCCATCTACCACGAGCACGTGGCCGCTGACGTAGTCGCTGGCCCGCGAGGCGAGGAAAACGGCGGCGCCGGCGAGGTCGTCGGCCTCGCCCCAGCGCCCGGCGGGGATGCGCTCGAGAATCTGGCGCTGCCGCGCCGGGTCGTCCTGGAGCGCCTGCGTGTTGTCGGTGCGGATGTAGCCGGGCGCGAGGGCGTTGACCTGCACGCCGCGCCCCGCCCACTCGTTGGCGAGGGCCTTCGTGAGGCCGGCGACGGCGTGTTTCGAGGCCGTGTAGGCGGGCACCGTCACGCCGCCCTGAAAAGCGAGCAGGGACGCGACGTTGATGATTTTGCCGGCCCCGCGCGCGATCATGCCGCGCCCGACGGCCTGGCAGAGCACAAACGTGGCGTCGAGGTTGGTGCGCAGCACACTGTCCCACGCGTCGAGGGGAAAGTCGGTGGCCGCGTGGCGGCGGATCGTGCCGGCGTTGTTGACGAGGATGTCGAGCCGTCCGGCTTCGGCCTCGGCGCGCTCGGCGAGATCGGCGGCAGCGCCGCGATGGGACAGGTCGGCTTCGAGCTGCCACGCCTGCCGCCCCGCGTCGCGGATGGCCGCCGCCGTCGCGTCCGTGCCCGCCCGGCGGGTGCTGGCGCACACCACGTCGGCGCCGGCGCGGGCCAGGGCGAGGGCCAGGGCCTGCCCGATGCCGCGCGAGGCGCCCGTGACGAGGGCGCGCTGGCCGTCGAGCGAGAAGAGATCCATCGGGTTCAGCGGATAAGGGTGAGCACGAGCGACTGCGCCGCGCCCCCTGCCTGGAGGCGGACGACGTAGCGGCCGGGCGCGAGGCCCGTGGCGTCGAAGGTGAGGGTCTGGCTCGGCCCGGCGGCGCCGTCGAGCAGGGTTGCCACGCGGCGCCCGAGCACGTCGAACACGTCGAGGCGGGCCGTTTCGGGGCGCGCCAGCGTGACGCGGAGGCGCGTCGCGTGGCGGAAGGGGTTGGGGCCGGCCAGCCGCAGCGCCACGCCCGTTTCCGCCTCGCCTTCAGCCGCCGTGCCCGTCTCCTCGAACTCGTAGGCGCCCAGGTCGGGCGCGGCGCCTGCAAAGGGCAGGCCCACGTCCACGCCCGCGTCAATGAGGTCGCTGCCGGCTTTGAGGTGGAGAAAGCCGCCCAGGTCGGGCAGGCTGCCGTCGGGCTGGCGCGGGCCGTCGGCGCCCGTATCGTCCAGGCTCACGAAGTCGAGGGCCGAGGCGCGGTCCACGGAGGCGTTCCACGAGTTGGCTTCTTCGACCGTCACGGAGGCGTCCATGCGCACGCTCGAGGCGAGGGAGATGTTGTTGCGCAGCACGTAGGGGCCGAGTTCGATTTCGCTGGGGTCGTCGTCGAAGTTGAAGTTGACGCCGGCATTCTGGTAGGCCGTGTTGTTGTAGAGCGTGACGCCGCTTTCGTTGCCGTTCACGTCGAAGCCGTGGGTGCGGTGGCCCCACGCGAGGTTGCGCACGAGGCGGTGCGCGCCCGGCCCGTGGCCCAGCTTGAAGCCGTTCGAGTCGCCCTGGTAATTGGTGTCGCCCCAGATGTTGTAGCCGTTGCGGAAGGCCCAGTTGCCTTCGAGGTACACGCCCTGCTGGCCCGGGTCGCTGTCGCTCCAGAAGTCGTAGCCGTCGTCCGAGTTGCCCCAGGCGCGGCAGCCCTGCAACCGGTTGCCCGGCCCCACGCCAAACTTGATGGCAAAGCCGTCGGCGTTTTCGCCGTGGTTGGCGGCGTCGTAGTTCTCGTAGGAATCGACGTTGAGGAGGAGGTTGTAGGCCGCCTCCTTGTCCATCTGCACGCCCGAGTCGCCGTTGTAGCGCGCCACGACGCCCTCGACGATGTTGTGGTGGGCGGCGCTGCCCGTCACGTACACGCCATTGTCGCCCGCCTTCTCGGCGACGAGTCCTTTGAGGTGGAGAAAGCTGCCCCGGATGTCGAAGCCTTTGCTGGCGCCCGTGAAGTCGAAAACGGGCGTCTCGCCGGGGTACGCCCAGATGTGGAGGGGAGCGCCCTCGGCGCCACTTTTGCTGATGCGAACCGAGGCGCCGGGCGCGTACCGCCCGCCGCGCACCCAGATCGTGTCGCCGGCGGCGGCGCGGGCCAGGGCCGCGGGGATGGTGTTGACGGGCGACGTGATGGCGCCGGAGCCGAGCGGACTGCCGCCGGGGGCCACGTAGATGCTTTTTTGCGCCCGGGCGCAGGGGACGGCGGCCAGCGCCGCGAGCAGCAGAAGTCGGTACATACTGAAATGCGATAATCGGGCGGCGCTACCCAACGCGCGCCCCGTTGATGAGGACATGGTCGAGCCTGAGCCCCCGGACGTGTTCGACGACGCTCGCCTTTTCGACGCCATCGAAATGGCAGTCGGTGATGCGCACGTCGCGGATGGGCGCGTCGGGGTAGCCGACGAGGTAGAGCGCGTACTGACTTTTCGCGCTCGTCACGCGGCGCACGTCAACGTCGCGCACGACGGGGTCGAACGCGCCGGCATCGCCCTCCTCGTAGCGGAAGTTGACGCGCACGACGGCGTCGGCCACCTGCCCGGCGACGATGTCGCGCACGTACACGCCCTCGACGAAGCCGCCGCGCACCGAGTTGGTCTTGATGCGCAGCACGCGGTCGAGGTGGGGGCTGTCCATCTTACAGCGCTCGGCAAAGATATTCCGCGCCCCGCCCGACATCTCGCTGCCGATGACGACGCCGCCGTGGCCGTCGCGCATGGTGCAGCCGCGGATGACGACGTTTTCGATGGGCGCGGCCAGGCGCCGCCCGTCGGCGTTGCGGCCCGACTTGAGGGCGATGCAGTCGTCGCCCGTGTCGAAAAAGCAGTTCTCGACCAGCACGTCCCGGCAGCTTTCGGGGTCGCAGCCGTCGTTGTTGGGGCCGTGCGAGCGGCACGTCACGCCCCGGACGGTCACGTTCTGGCACCGCGTGGGGTGCAGCAGCCACATGGGCGAGCGCACAATCGTGACGCCTTCGACGAGGACGTTGCGGCACTGGTAGAACTCGACAAAGCTGGGGCGGAGAAAGTCGCCCTCGCCATAGACGCGCCCTTCGACGGGCACGCCCCTTTCGGCCTGGGCGAACAGGCGGTCGCGGGCGGCGCCCTGGTGCGGCATCCCGTCCGTCCAGCCGTAGTCCGGGTGGCCTTTCCACGACCACCAGTTGTCGTTGCCCGCCTGCCCGTCGAGCGTGCCCGCGCCCGTGACGGCCACGTTTTCCTCTCCGAAAGCGTAGATGAGCGGCGAGTAGTTCATGAGTTCGACGCCCTCCCAGCGGGTCAGCACGGCGGGCAGGTAGTCCGCCGGGCGCGTCGAGAACCGCAGCGTGGCGCCTTCCGAAACGTGGAGGTTGACGCCCGAGCGCAGGTGGATGGGGCCGGTGGCGAACACGCCCGGCGGCACCACGACGCGCCCGCCGCCCGCCGCGCTGCACGCCGCGACGGCCCGCCGGAAGGCGTCCGTGGCAGGCTCGTCGCCCCCCTCGACGGCCCCGAAGTCCGTCACCACGAAGTCGCGGTCGGCGAAATGGGGCGGCTGGATGCGGGCGAGGATTTCGGGCACGCGCTGCCACGCCGGGGCGTCGGCGCCTGCCGCGCCCCGCGACGCCGCGCAGCCGGCGCCCAGGCCGGGCAACACGAAAAGCGCCCCCGCGCCGGCGGCAGCGCGCCCGGCAAACTGACGGCGGGTGTAACGGGCAGGCATGGGCGAAAAATCAGCGGGCGACGACGAAGGACTGCGTGGCGGACTGGCCCCCGGCGAGCAGGTGGACGAAGTACACGCCCGGCGCGAGAGGCGAGGCGTCCACCCTTACGTCGTGGGAGCCGGCAGCCTGGGCGCCGCGCGCCAGCGTCGCCACGCGCTGCCCGAGCACGTTGAAAACCTCGACCCGCACGTCTGCCGCCGCGGCCAGCGTGTAGCCGAGCGTCGCGGCGTCGCGGACGGGGTTGGGGTAGGCCGGATGCAGCGCCAGCGCAGGCGCCCCGGCCTCCCCTTCGACGCCCACCGCGCCGGCCTCGACGGCCTCGCCCGCCAGCGTGATGGACTGGAGAAACAGGTACTTGCCCGCACTCGTCGAGCCGCCGGGCAGGTACGGATAGACGCGCACGTAGAGCGAATCGCCCTGGGGCACGTCTATGCCGAGGGGCACGGAGAAGTAGCCCAGGCTGCTGCGCGAAGCGGGCATCCGCGCCACGAGGGCGACCGAGTCGGCAAACGACGCGTCGGTCGCGTAGTAGATGGCGGCTTCCATGTTGCCCGTGCCGCCGCCGTTGACGTAGCCCGAAAGGGAGTCGGCGCGGAACACGTAGCCGGGGGCAGCGCCTGCCGCGAACTGGGCGTAGCGGCTTCCGTCGGGCGCACTCTCGTCGGGCCACAGGTCGCCCGTCCACCAGCGCTGGAACGGCCCGAGGGGGCCACTGCCGCCGCCTTCGAGGGTGCCCGTGTAGTCGCGCACGGCGAGGCCGGTGCCGCCGCGCGCCGGGGCGCCGCCCAGGTGGTCGCTTGCCGCCGTCACCGCCGTCGTGTCCCCACTCGTCAGCGACCAGAACACGCCGCGCGTGGGCTCGGCCACGACCTCGGACGCCATCCCCGAAACCGTGACGTCCTGGACGAAGAGGTAGCGCGTGGCGCTCGCGTTGCCGCCGCCCAGCCAGGGATAGACGCGCAAATACAGCGTGTCGCCCTCGCCCAGCGCCGCGTCGAGCGCGTAGGCGTAGCGGGCGACGGTGTCGCGCGAGAGGGCGAGGTCGCCGGCCAGCAGGACGGGCGCGGCAAAATCGCGGCTCGTGTCGTAGAACAGATTCGCCTTCATCTCGCCCGTGCCGCCGGCGTTGAGGACGAGCGAGAACGTGTCCACCTGGAGCGTCGCGCCGGGCGCCGGGGCAACGGCGAACTCGACGTAGCGGCCCGCGTCGGGCGCGCCTTCGACGGGCCACAGGTCGCCGCCCAGCCACCAGCGCCCGAAGGGTCCGAGCGGGCCGGGCACGTCGCCCGTGAGCAGGCCCGTGTAGCTGCGCACGGCGAGGGCACCCGCCCGCACCGGCAGCGCCGCGATGCCGCCCACCGTGGCCGACACCGCCGTCGTGTCCGCCGCCGTCAGCGCCCAGTGCGCGGAGGCGGGCGCGGTTTCTTGTGCCCGGAGCGGGGCGGCGGCCAGCAGCGCGGCGCCGAGGAGGAGCAGGTGTTTCATGGCTTCGGGGGTTTGTGAACGAATGGGGGCGCGTTCAGCGGACGACGACGAGCTGCTGCGTCTTCGCCTCCGCGCCCGCCTGGAGGCGCACGAAATAGACGCCCGCCGGCAGCACGTCGGCGTCGAGCGTCGCCTCGTGCGCGCCGGCGGCCAGGTCGGCGTCGGCGAGGGTGAGCACGTGGCGCCCGAGGGCGTCGTACACGCGGACGGAGGCGTGGCCCGCCGCAGCCAGGTCGAAGGCGACGGTTGCCGCGCCGCGCGCCGGGTTGGGATAGGCGGCGTGGAGGGCCGTCCGGGTGGGCGCCGGGGGCGCCGTTTCGGCAGCCGTACCCGTCCGGACTTCCGGCAGCCAGTCGGCGGCAAAAGGCGTCGGGGCCGACGCGCGGGCAAAGATGTTTTCAAGCGTGAGGGCGTCCACCTCCGGCTGCGTCAGAATGCGCGCCCACGCGACGCGGCTGGCCGGCTGGTAGCCCGCGCCGCTGTTGGCGCCCTCGGCGTACATCGCCGTGAGGTGGTTCTGCGTGCCCTCCCACTCGAGCCAGCCCGCGGGGCGGATGTGGCCGCCGATCTCGGAGTTCACGAAAACCGTCTGCGCGTACGGCCCCCACGGGCGCCCCAGCGTCGCCGCCGTGATGCCGTCGTCTGCCGTCAGCGTGGCGTTGCGGAACACGTAGCCAAAGGCGTAGCCCGATTCCGTGTTGGCCGCCGTGATGGGCGCGTCGCGCTTGCTGTGGATCTCGCAACCGTCGAATACGGCGATGGAGCGCCCGAAGATGAAGTCCACCGTGCCTTCGATGTAGCAGTTCTGGTGGTAGAGGCGCCCGTAGCTGTGGGTGTAGTACGTGTCCTGGAAGCCCAGCATCCGCACGTCGTAAAACGCCATGCGGTCGCCGCGCACGCGGAGGGCCACGGCCTGCGCGCCGTCGTAGGTGTTCTCGAACGTGATGCCTTCGGCGACGAAATCGTCGGCATCTATGGCGGCGGTGTAGCTCGTGTAGGTGCCCAGCGTCACGCCGTCCACGACCTTGCCCGAGTAGTCGTCCCACGTGATCGTGGTGCGCTCGGCGCCGTCGCCGACGAGGTGGACGTTGATTTTGCCGGCTTCGAGGATCACCTTTTCCCGGTACACGCCGGCCTTGACGTGAATAGTGATGGGGCCGGTGTACAGGCTCGGCACGGCGTCGAAGGCGGCCTGGACGGTCGCGTAGTCGCCGCTGCCATCCTGGGCCACGACGAGGTCGAGGGGCGGCGCCGGGGCGGCGGTCGTGAACGTGACGGCCTCGCCATAAGCGGTGCCCTGGTCGCTCGTCGCGTACGCGCGGGCGGTGTACGTCGTCTCGCGCGTCAGCCCGGCCATCTGGACGGTAAAGGCGCCCAGTCCACTGCCGCCTGCCGCGCACCGGTCGGCGAGGGTGGGCGCGTCTGACAGGGCCACGCAGACGCCGCGCGCCGTCACGGGCCGCCCGCCGTCGGCGGTGACCTCGCCGCCCAGCGTCGCCGTCGTCACGAGAACGGACGCGGCGGGGGCGGTCGTGACCGTCGGCAGGCCCAGCTGGGCGAGGGTCGTGAACTGGAACTCGTCGCCATAGGCCGTGCCGGCGCTGTTGGTGGCATACGCGCGCACGTAGTACGTCAGGCCGGGCGTGAGGCCCGTGAGACGGCTCACAAAGGCGCCGACGCCCATCCCGTCGTCCGTTGCCGTGTCGGCCAGCGAGGGCGCCGGGGCCGTGCCATAGACGACGCCGCGCGCCGTGACCGGTCCGCCGCCGTCGGAGGAAACCGTGCCGCCACCTGTGGCCGTCGTCGTCGAAACCGACGTGACCCTTTCGGTGCTGACGACGGGCAGGTTGACGACGGGGCTGCCCGTCGTGGCGCCGCCCACGAAAACGGAGGCGATGTTGAAGTACTTGCCGCTGTCGCGCCCGCCCACGAGCCAGGGATACACGCGGACGGTGAGCGAGTCGCCGCCCGCTACCGTTTCGGCCAGCGTGAAGGCCGTGTCCGCCAGCGCCGACGAGGGCAGCACGATGCTTTCGGCGAGAAGCGTCGAGGTGGCAAAGCCGTCGGTCGAGTAGCGCACGGCGGCGCGCAGGTCGGTCGAGCCGCCGCTGTTGCCCAGCTTCATCGCCACGTCGGTAACCTCGAGCGTCGTCCCCTCCTGCGGGCGGACGACAAACTGGGCGTAGCGGTCGGGGTTGACCTCGGTTTCATTCGGCCAGTAGCCCAGCCCGTTGCCCGGCCCGCCGGGCGCGTACACGCGCTGGCTGCCACTCGTGCCCGCGTAGTCGCGGATGACGAACTGACTTGAAGCCGTCTCGTCGGGCGCGACGAGGGCGCCGGCGGTCGTCGCCGCGGTCGTCGTCGTCGCCGATAGGGGCCACGTGGCCGAGGCCGGTGACGACGCGCTTGCCGCCGTGCCCGAAACCGTCACGTCGCGGATAAACAGGTACTTGCCCGCACTTGTCGAGCCGCCGGGCAGGTAGGGATAAACGCGCACGTAGAGCGAATCGCCCGCGGGGACGGTCACGTCCACACTGTACGCGAACGCGCCGAGGGCGTCGCGCGAGGCCGCCACGTCTTCCAGCACGGTCGAAAGGGCAAACGTCGAGTCCGTGCTGTAGGCAATCGTCGCCCGCAGGTTGCCCGTGCCGCCGCCATTGACGGTGAGGGCGATGCGGGTGGCGGTGAACAAAGCGCTTCCGGTCGCCGCCGCGGCAAACTGGACGTAGCGGCCCGCGTCAGGCGCCCCCTCGTCGGGCCACAGGCCACCGGTGTACCAGCGCGCCAGCCCCGTCGTGCCGTCGCCGATGGAGCCGGTAAAGTCGCGGAAGACGAGTCCTTGCTGGCGAACGGGGCTGCCGGCCACGGCCCCTGCCGCTGCCGTGACGCCCGTGTCGGTAGTCAGCGCCCACGTGACGGAGGCGGGCGTCTGGGCGGTGCTGCTGGCCGCCAGCAAGGCAGCCGCGAGGAGGCTGTAGAAAAGCTTCACCGGTTGAGGGGGTTGAGTGGAGAAAAGACAGTGCGTGACGAAACGAAAGACAAAAGGGGCGCCCGGCTACCGCTCGACGCGGCCCGAGCCGCCGCCGGCAGCGAGGGCATCCACCTCGGCGCGCGAGACGAGGTTGAAGTCGCCGGGGATGGTCTGTTTGAGGCACGACGCGGCGACGGCGAATTCGAGGGCGGCGCGGGTGTCATTTTTCTGGAGCAGCCCGGCGATGAGGCCGCTGGCAAACGAGTCGCCACCGCCCACGCGGTCCACGATCTGCACGTCGTAGCGCGCCGAGCGCGTGGGCGTGGCGCAGTCCTTATCGTCGAGCAGGAGGGCGCTCCAGCCGTTGCGGCTGGCCGAGAACGACTCGCGCAGCGTGATGGCGACGGCCTCGAAACCGAACTCCTTTTTGAGCTTCTCGGCCAGCCGGAAGTAGCCCGCCTCGTCGAGGGCGGCGCCCTCCACGTCGGTCTCGCCGGCAGAGAGGCCGAGGCATTTGTCGGCGTCCTCCTCATTGGCGATGCACACGTCCACCCACTCCATGAGCGGGCGCATCGTGGCCCGCGCCTCCTCGACGGTCCACAGCTTTTTGCGGTAGTTGAGGTCGCACGAAACCGTCGCGCCTGCTGCCCGCGCCGCCTGTGCCGCCGCTACGACCGTCCGGCGCGGCATCTCGCCCAGCGCGGGCGTGATGCCGGTAAAGTGGAACCACCGCGCGCCCTCGAAAAGGGCGTCGAAGTCGATCTCTTCGGGCGCGAGGCTGGCGATGGCGGCGCCGGCGCGGTCGTAGATGACTTTCGAGGCGCGCTGGCTGGCGCCGGTTTCGAGAAAGTAGATGCCCAGCCGGCTGCCGCCGCGCACCACGAAGCGCGTCTCGACGCCGTAGCGCCGCAGGTGGTTCAGGGCCGCCTGCCCGATTTCGTGCGCGGGCAGCTTGGACACGAAAAAGCTGTCGAGGCCGTAGCCCGCCAGCGCGGCGGCCACGTTGGCCTCGCCGCCGCCGTACGTCACGTCGAACTGCTGCGACTGGACAAAGCGCTGGAAGCCGGGCGTCGAGAGCCGCAGCATGATCTCGCCGAGGGTGACGACTTTCATGGC
>CBDUCD010000086.1:0-10136 GCA_965365535.1 uncultured Rhodothermales bacterium
AACAAACCCAACCAACCTAACAAACCCATCCCTCCCCCCAATGCAACTCTGGAACAAGGGCGCCGCGCCCGAAAGCTGGGTTCTCCGTTTCACCGTGGGCGACGACTACCTGTGGGACAGGCTGCTGCTGCCCTACGACGCGCGGGGCACGCGGGCGCACGCCGAGGGGCTTTTCGAGATCGGCATTCTCGACCGGGGCGAGATGGACGCGCTCGGCGCCGCCCTCGACGCCCTCGACGCGGCCATCGCGGCGGGCAGGGTCGAAATCCGCCCCGAGGATGAGGACGCGCACACCGTGATCGAGCATTTTCTCGTCGAGCGGGCGGGCGACGTGGGCAAAAAGGTGCACACGGGCCGCAGCCGCAACGACCAGGTGCTGACGGCGCTGCGCCTGTTTCTCAAAGACCAGCTCAGGGCGCTGGGGCGCGCTGCCGCCCTGCTCGCCGACGCCCTCGCCGCGCTGGGCGAACGCTACGCCGACGCCCTCATGCCCGGCTATACCCACTACCAGCGCGCCATGCCCACGACGGCGGGCCTGTGGGCCCTCGCCTACGCCGAAACCCTCGCCGCCGACCTCGACGCGCTGCGCGCCGCTTTCAGTCAGGCCGACACCTCGCCCCTCGGCAGCGCGGCGGGCTACGGCGTGCCCCTGCTCGATCTGCCCCGCGAGGCCAATGCCGCCCGGATGGGCTTTGCGCGCCTCCAGCTTCACGCGCCCGCCGTGCAGCTTTCGCGCGGCAAAATCGAACTCCACGTGGCCCACGCCTGCGTGCAGGTGGGCGCCACGATCAACCGGATGGCCTCCGACCTGGTACTGTTCAACAGCGCCGAGTTCGGCTTCGTAACGTTGCCCGAGGCGTTCACGACGGGTTCTTCGATCATGCCGCAAAAGCGCAACCCGGACGTGCTCGAGCTGGCGCGGGCGCACTACCACCGCCTCGTGGCCGAGATGCACGTGCTGGCGACGCTGCCCGCGGGCCTGCCCAGCGGCTACCACCGCGACCTCCAGCTGACGAAAGAGGCCGTGATGCGCGCCGTGAGCCTCACCGCCGACCTGCTCGCGGCGCTGAACGCGCTCGTGCCCGCCCTCCAGTTCAACCGGGCGGCGATGGAGGCGGCCCTTTCGCCCGACCTGCTGGCCACCGCCCACGCCCTCGCCCGCGTGCAGGCAGGCGTGCCCTTCCGCGACGCCTACCGAGAGGCCGCCGCCCAGGTGCCCGGCTTCACCCTGCCGCCCCCCGCCGACGTGCTGGCCTCGTACACGGGCGTGGGCACGCCGGGGCACGGGCAGCCCGAAAGGGTGCGCGCCGCCGTCGGGGCGCACCGCCGGGCGTGGCTGGACGCCTGAGAGGCCGCGCTTTTCCCTAATCGTTGAAACTGCGGGCACGCGGCACGCGCTTCTTGCACCGCATCAGCCCTCGTCCATGCCCCGCCCCTCCCGGTTCCGCATTCTGCTCGTCGGCGGCGGGCACGCCATGCTCCCGCTGCTCACCCGCGCCCGCGCCCTCGTCACGCGCGGCCTGTCGGTGACGCTGCTGACGGATCAGCCGGTGCTCTACTACTCGGGCATGGTGCCCGAATACCTGGGCGGCGTCTATGCCCACCACCAGGTGACGATTGACCTGGTGGGATGGTGCGCCCGCACGGGCGTGCGCTTTCTGCCGGGCCGCGCCACGGGCCTCGACCCCGACGCCCGCGCCGTCGCCACCGACAGCAGCGGCGACATCGGCTTCGACGTGGCGGCCTTCGACATCGGATCGGTCAACCCGCACCGCGACAGGGCGGCGCAGGCCATCCCCACCAAGCCCCTCCACCGCATCGAGGCGCTCGACACGGCGTTCGAGCACGCGCTGGCGCGGCCCGGCGAGCCTTTCCGCCTGGCCATCGTGGGCGGCGGCGCGGCGGGCGTCGAAATCGCCCTCAACCTGACGGGGCGGGCGCAGGCGCGCGGCGCCCGTCACGTCCAGATCACCCTTGTCGAGCCTGAAGACGGGCTGCTGCCCGGCTTTCCCACGGGCATGGGCGCGTGGGCGGCCCAGACGCTGCGGGCGCGCGGCGCCGACGTGCGGCTGGGCACCACGGCAACGGAAACCACGCCCGCCGGCATCGCCCTGGCCGACGGCCTGCACCTTTCCGCCGATGCCGTGCTGTGGGCGACGGGCTCCGTCGGCGCGCCCCTTTTCCGCGACGCCGGGCTGGCGACGACGGACAAAGGCTTCGTGCGCGTCGCGCCCACGCTGCAGGTCGAGAACTATCCGTACCTGCTCGCCGCCGGCGACTGCGCGGCCGTCGCGGGGCACGAAAAGCTGGCCCGCGTGGGCGTCCACGCCGTCAAGCAGGGCCCCATCCTGGCCCACAACGTCGCCCGCGTGGCGGCGGCGGTGCAGCAGGGCCGCCCGGCGACGGGCCTGCGCACGTTCAAGCCCTACCCCCTCGCGCCCCTCATCCTCTCGACGGGCGAGGACACGGCGCTGTGGACGGCGGACGGGCTGTGGCTCAAAGGCCGTCCGTTCTTGCGCCTCAAGCACGCCGTGGATCGGCGCTGGATGCGCAAGTACCTGTTCATCAACCATTACAGCGGCCTCTTCGACGGGCGCTCGGCCCTCAGCCGCGAAAAGGCTGGGTAAGGGCGGAGCGGTCAGGCTTCGAGCAGCGCTTCCGGGGGCACGCCCAGCAGCGCTGCCGCCTCGGTGGGGGTGCCGGCCATGAGGGGCGTGCGCAGCGTGCCTTTGCGGTACTGCCGGTAGGCCAGAAAGGCGCGGCTCATCAGCTCGTGCATGGCCTTGTCGCGGCGGACGAGGTTGACGTCGCGCCCCGCGCCGCCCACGGCCTGGTGCGCCAGCCCCACGTCCACGATGCGCCGCATGTCGTCGGGCTCGAAAAGCACCTTTCCGACGGCGCGGTAGTCCCACACGATGTCCATGCCGGGGCGCCAGCCGTCGGCGTCGTAGCAGGCCAGCAGCGCCGCCATCACGTCGCTGGCGCGCAGGTCGCCCGTGAAGGTGGCGATGGCGAGGCCGTGCTCGGGCCGCAGGCGGATCTCGAACACGGCTTTTAGCGCTGGCCGCCGGCCAGCCCGAATAGCTGCGCGGCGCATCGCGGTGGGCAAAAAGGCTTCATGGCTGGCGGGGCTGGTCTCCGCCAAAGTCGGCGCTGCCGCGCCGGATGTCAACAGCACGCAAAAACCCCGGAGGCGGCGGGACCTCCGGGGTTCGTCGGGCCGGGCTACGCCCTGAAAAGATCGGCGTGCGTTCCAGTTCTGATCAGCACGACCTCGTACTCGTCCGCTTCGTAGATCAAGAGCCAGTCCGGCTCGATGTGGCAGTCGCGCGCACCCCGGTAGGCGCCGCCCAGCGCGTGATCTCGGTAGCGGGCTTCCAGCGCCTCGCCCCCGGCCAGCTTTTCGATCACGATCCGCAGCTTTGCGCCGTCCTTGCCTCGCTTCAGGGCACGCGCGACATCCTTTTTGAACTGGGTCGTGCGGCGGAGAACTTTCATCAGATGCCCACGTCCTCGAACAGCGCGTCCGCCGTCTCGAAAGCAGGCAGCGTGGCTCGATTTCGGGCTTCTTCCAGGGCCTGCACCGTTGCCTCGTTGGGCAACTCGACGGGGAATGGCAGCCCGCGTCTCAGCTCCACCTGCCGGTAGAAAAGCGTGATCGCCTGCGAAACCGTCAGGCCCAGCGTTTCAAATACGCGCTCCGCCTGCGCTTTCGTTTCCGGGTCGACGCGCGCGGAGATGGAGCTGGTTTTACGCATCGGCGTGATGGAAAAAAAGGGTGGCGCAGCGGTTCCAGGCGCCATACCGGGTGCCCTGGACGGGGTTTCCGCGCGGCCCGCGCTACCGGCCAAGCCAGTAGGTGAGCTTGACGCGGAAGTAGTGGTCGGGGCGCTGCTCGACGAGGCGGCCCAGCGTGTGGCGCGGCGCAAACGAGCCCTCGCTCTCGAAGTCGTCCTGAAGCTGCGTCCACACGAAATAGAGCGTCGAGCCGGGGCGGAATTCCCAGCGCATGACGGCGTTGCCGCGCAGCGACGCAAAGCGGAAGTCGGGGTTGCCGAACGAGAACGGCGTGCCGCCCGCGCCGGGCGAGACGGTGTACTGCTCGGGCGTGGCCTCGCCCGCAGGCACGTACGCGCCTGCCGCGTCGCTGTACACCTCGCCCGCAATCGCCCCTTTTTCCGCGCCGTACCGGTCGAACTGGAACGAGCGCGGCGCGCGCAGCTCCTTGAAGCTCCGGTACGCGCCCGAGGCGATGAGGGGCTGCGCAAAGAGTTGCAGGCTGAGCGTGGGCGTAAACGTCCAGTTGACGCGGAGGTCGGAGGCCAGCGTCCACTGGTCGAGGTCGGCAAACACGTAGCGCCCTCCGTACGTCGCCGTCGCGGCGGCATCGTCCACCGCCGTCACGTACTGGGCCGTGTTGAGGTTGCGGCTCAGGTTCGGGCCGACGGACACGTTGAGGCTGGGCGCGGGCTGCCACGTCACCTGCAGCCCCGTGCTCCAGCTGTTGCCCTGCCGGCCCGTTTCCACCTCGGTCGAGGCGCTGAGCTGGACGGCCTTGCGCGAATCCGTCGAGGCGTCGGCGAACAGGTTGAAGCCGCCGGGGCTGTACGTGAGCGGGCCGCCGCGCGTGCGGCGCGGGCTCATCGTGCCCTGCGCCACCACGGCGCCCAGCCCTGCCGAGTAGTAGTTTTTGAACTGCACGTTCGTGCGGCTCCACACAAACGAGGCGACCGTGTTGCCGTCGAAGTCGAGCGAGCGGGCGTACGCGCCCATCACGTTTTTCGTGCGCGTGAAACGGTCCGGGTCATCCCACCGGTAGCCCACGAAGGCGTGCGTGTTGATGTAGTTGGAGTTCCACTGGAAGCCCAGGTCGTTGGTGTCGAAGTAGGGGTCAATGATGCCGAGCGAGGCATTGGCCATCCACCTGCCGCGCTGCTTGTTGAGGTAGAGGCGCCCGGCAAAGCCCGTCAGGCTGGTGCGCAGGGGGTCGAAGCGCGCAGCGTCCAGGTCGGGGCGCTGGAGGTAGTGCAGCGAGTTCGTCTGGAGGCTGGCGATCTGCTCGGCGCTGCCCGTCACGTGCGACATGGCCGTCCAGAACGTGAGCGCCCACAGCTCGTCCTTGCCAAAGCGCGTCCAGCCGTCGAGGCCGGCCACGTACGCGCCGCCGTTGATGGCGTCGCGGAGGACGCTGCCGTTGAACTGCCGCTGCGTAAGCGTGCCCATGAAGCCCAGCCCGTGCCGGCTGTCGGCAAACTCGCGCTGCATCCGGGCCACGCCGTAGTAGGTGACGGGCTCGACCTCGACGCGGTCGCGCACGCTGCCGGTCGCGTAATGGGCGTAGCTGCGGCCCGTGACGGCGCCCATAAAGCCCGCGTTCGCGCCTGCCACGCGCCCCGTCAGCTTGCCCGCGCCCAGAATGCGGACGGCCTCGGGGCGGTCGTAGAAGTCGGCGTCGGGGGTGCCGCCCTGCGGCGGGCGCCCGATGCGGCGGGTGTAGAAAAGGTCGGGGTTGCCCCAGTTGAAGCCGTTGTTGTTGTTGGCGCCGCCGTACGAATAGTTGAACACGTCCTGCCCCTCGATGAAAAACGGGCGCTTCTCGGGGAAAAACGTCTCGCGGTCGGACAGGTTGACGACGGCGGGGTCCACCTCCACCTGCCCGAAGTCGGGGTTGAGCGTCGCGTTGAGCACGAGGCTGCTCGTGAGGCCCACCTTGAGGTCGAGGCCGGCGTCGGCTTCGTAGTCGCTGCCGTCGCGGAAGGGGTTGCCGGGGTCGGGGTCGGTAAAGGCGGCGCCCGCCGTCACATACGGCACGGCTTCGAGGCGCATGCCCGAGTGGAGGCCGCGCAGGCCCACGAGGTCGCGGAAGCGCGACACGAAGGCGCCCTCGTTGCGGGGCACGAACACGAGAAAGTCGGTTTCCTGCCGCCGCTGGATGTCGCGCCGGAAGTTGACGCCCCACGTGAGGTCGTCGCCGGCGTGGAAGCGAAGCTGGGAAAAGGGAATGCGCATCTCGGCCGTCCAGCCGTCGGCGTCGCGGGCCACGCGCGCCTGCCAGATGCCGTCCCACGAGTTGTCGTCCCAGCTATCGTTGAAAAGGGTGCCGTCGTAGAGCGTGCCCGCCGCGTTGACGCCGAAGTAGAAGCCCGTGCGGCGGTCGTGGTAGCCGTCAATGAAGATGGCGAAGCGGTCGGCGTCGGTCTCGACGTCGCGCCGCACCAGGCGCGACACGACGGAGTCGGGGGCGGTGTCGTGCATCCGGGCGCCCACGTAAAGCGCGTCCCCGGTGTAGATGAGGCGCACCTCGGTAGCCTGGGTGGCGGGCCGGCCCTCGTCGGGAAAGCGCTGCGTGAAGCCGGTGATGGGCGCCGCGTCCTGCCACACGGCGTCGTCGAGCCGCCCGTCGAGCAGGGGCGCCTGGGGCGTGGCGTGGGCCGTCAGCGGCGCGCGCGGGTCGGGCTGGTGCGCCGGGTCGTCGGGGGTGGGGCCCTGGGCGGCACGGAGGGCGCCAGAGGGCAGCACCAAAAGCAGCAGCAGGCGGAGAAAGCGGGTCATGGGAGGGGATAGATTGGCGGTGCTAATTTTTTGGCACTTCCAGAAAGAGGCGCGCCCCGGACGGGAATAAAGCCCTGCCGGGGCGCTGCGCGGATGACGTGAAAGGGGCCGGGAGAGTTACAACGGGGGCGGTCTTTTTGTGCAGGTCACTTGGGGCCTTTGTCGTTGCGGCGTTGCCTTTCGCGCTGGGCCTGGCGCAGGGCGCGCTCGGCCTCGCCCAGCGCCTCGTCGAGCTGCCGGCGCACGTCGTCTTTGGAGACGCGGGCCTCGGCCAGGTCGCGCTGGGCCTCTTGCAGTTCGTCGCGGGCCTGTTCGAGGGCCTGCTGGATTTCGGCCAGATCGTCGTCGCTCATGTCCGACAGCGCCTGCTGCATCTCGCCCTGCCAGTCCACCTCTCCCAGCGCGGCAAAGGCTTCTTCGAGGGCCATCCCGACGATGCTGCTCAGGCTTTCGCCCATGTCGGCGGTGGCGCGTTCGATCTCGGCTTCGCGCAGCGCCTGGGCGTGTTCCTGCTGGGCTTCGCGTATCGCCTCGGCCCGCTCCTGCTGGGCTTCGCGTATCGCTTCGGCGCGCTCCTGGGCGGCTTCCTGAAGCGCCTCGGCCCGATCCTGCGCGGCTTCCTGGAGCGCCTGGGCGCGTTCCACTGCCGCCTGCTGCGCCTCTGGAGAAAAGCTGTAGCTGTACGAGAAGCCGCCTGCACGCGGCGCCACGTGCCCCGACGAATAGCTGCCGCGCGTGACGTGGATGCCGCCTGCCGACGTGCGCAGGTAGAGCGTGGGACCGCCCCGCCCGATTTCGCCCTGGAGGGCATCGCTGCCCGAATGGCGCCGGTCGCGGTCGTGGTCGGGGTGGAAGTCCGACCGCACGCGCCCGCCCGACGTGCGCGCGTCGAGGTCGAGGCCCACGCCCTCGGCCACGGCCACGCGGATGGAGCCGCCCGACGTTTCGAGTCGGCACTGCCCGCGGGGCTGCCGCGTGATAGAGGCCGTGATAGAGCCGCCCGAGGTCTGCGCGCTCACGTCGCCGCCGACCTCGCTGATGGTGATGGAGCCGCCCGACGTGTGGGCGCGGACGGTTCCGCCCACGTCGCCCAGCCGGATCGAGCCGCCCGACGTTTCCACGTCCACGTCGCCCGTCGTGCCGTCGAGCGTGATGGAGCCGCCGGACGTGTTGCCGCGCACGCGCCCCCGGATGTGGCCAAAGCGCAGGCTGCCGCCGCTGGTGCGCACGGCGACCTCGCCCTCCAGGTCGCCGACGGAGATGGAGCCGCCGGAGGTTTCGAGGCGGGCGTTGAAGCGTTCGGGCACGCGCACGCGGAAGCTGGCGCGCCGGTTGCGGCCCCAGT
This sequence comes from uncultured Rhodothermales bacterium, assembly GCA_965365535.1. Taxonomy (GTDB): domain Bacteria; phylum Bacteroidota; class Rhodothermia; order Rhodothermales; family BA12; genus CBDUCD01. The sequence continues at coordinate 7,898 of CBDUCD010000086.1, forward strand.
CCCAGCCCGAGCGGCTTTCGCGCTCGCCCCGCACGCGCACCGTGTTGCCCTTCTGGTCGAAATGCACGCTGAAGCCCTCGACGTTGTGCTCGACCTCGACCTCCACCTCGTCGCCGCTGCCCGTCTCCACGACAATCGAGCCCAGGTCGGTTTCCAGGTCAACAAGGCCGCCGGGCTTGACGGCAAACGTGCGGTGGATGGTTTCGTCCGCCCCGAACGGCGCCTCGTCCATGCCCTCGATGTCGGCGATTGCAGGTACGTCGCTGTCGGCAATTTCGGGCACCTCGATGTCGGCGATGCCGGGCACCTCGAACGTCGCGGTGAGGGGCTGCGCCTGCACGTTCCACGGCTTGAAGGCCGCCAGGGGCAGCAGCACGACGGCAAAGGCGAGGGCGGCGGCGCCCGTGACGGCGCGGCTGAGGATTTCGCGGCGCCGCTCGGGTTCGAGAATGGCGAGCAGGCGGCCTTCGAGTTCGCCCCGGTGCGCCATCGAGACGGCGCCGATGGGGGTGCGCGCCCGCAGCGTCCGCGCGATGTCGAGCAGGTGGGCGGCGTATGCCGAGGCGCGCGTGCCCCGCGCCAGCACGTAGTCGTCGCAGGCGCGCTCGCGCTCGACGCGCAGCCGGTGCGCGCCCCACCACACAAGCGGGTTGAACCAGAACAGGGCGCACGCCACCTGCGCCAGCGTCTGCGTGAGGGCGTCGAGGCGGCGGATGTGGGCGAACTCGTGGAGCAGCACGACGCGCAGCCGCTCCTCGTCCCACGCGGCGGCGGCCGTGGGCAGCAGCACGACGGGCTTGAGGACGCCAAAGGTGAGCGGCGTCACGGCGTCGCGCGTCCAGCGCAGCGCCACGGGGCGGTTCACGTCCAGCTCCCACACCACGTCGTGGGCGGCCTGGCGCACCGGCCCTTCCTCGACGGGCTCGGCGTTGCCCGTCCACGCGTTCAGGCGCAGCAGGCCCACGAGGTAGTACAGCCCCACGGCGGCGGCGCCCGCCAGCCACAACAGGCCCAGCAGCCCGAACGCCGGGTACGCGCGCGGCGAGGCGGCGGCGAAGGCTTCGGGCGGCGCCGGGGGTGCGGGCGCCATGACGGCGTCGCCCATCGCGGGGCCGTCGTACACGAGGTCGAACGCCTCGGGGGCGGAGGGCGCTTCCACGATGTCCCGGGGCGCGAAAAACGCCGCCGGCGAGGCTTCCATCAGCCCCACGCGCCACGCGGGCAGCGCCAGCTCGAGCACGGGCAGCAGCAGCACGCCGCCCAGCGCCATCGCCCAGACGAGGTGGCGGCGCGCCGCCGACGCCTCGCGCAGCGCCCACGCCGCCAGCGCGGCCAGCAGCAGGATGAGGACGGATTTGACGCCGACGAGGGCGAGGGCGCGCTGCACGTCGGGGTTCTGCACAAACGGGCCAAGCGTGTCTATAAAGGTTTTCATGGGTTACCGGCCCTCCTGCCGGGCGTGCTGGATGAGGCTTTCCAGGCGGTCGAGGGCGTCGCCCGACAGGCGCCCGCCTTCCATGTCGAGCAGCGCCGCCATGGCCTGCTCGGTCGAGTTGTCGAAAAAGGTGCGCACCATCTGCTTGAGCGCCCCCTGCGAGGCCTCGTCGCGCGGCTGCACGGCAGCGTACACGTAGCGCGGCCCGTCCTGCGAGTGCGTGAGCTGCCCTTTTTCTTCGAGCACCCGCAGCATCGTGCGGACGGCGCTGTAGGAGGGCGGCTCGGGCAGCCGCTGCAAGATTTCCTGCGCCGTCTGCGGGCCGTGTTCGTAGATGACGAGCATGATCTGCCGCTCGCGGCGGCTCAGGTCGAGGTGGGGCGTTCGGGGCATGGAGGCAGGCTGTTCGTGGGCGCTTTTCGAGGTGCTAATATTTTGGCACCTCGCCAAACCTAACGTGTCCCCGGGTGGAATGCAAGACAGGGTGCCATTTTTTTCGCACCCCCGCGCCCTACGGCGGCCTCACGCGCCGGGTTGCAGCGTCGCGGGCACAAAATCCACCGCCGGGGCCGGATGCGAGGCCGGTTTTCCGAGGCCACCCGGATCGGGCGGCGGGCCGGTTTTCCGTGGCCGCCTGGATCGGGACCGGCCTGATTTCCGTGGCCGCCCGGACCGGGGGCTGGGCTGATTTCCGTGGCCGTAGGGGCGTGCCGCGGCACGCCCCTACAGACGCCGGGCGGGGGCGGAACGGCGGGGCGCAATGAATTGCGCCCCTACTCCGCGGCCCTCGGGCGCAAAACCACC
>CBDUCD010000087.1:0-10048 GCA_965365535.1 uncultured Rhodothermales bacterium
TTCAACGGCGTAACGCCTACGCGCTTTCGGTGCCCGTTCAGCCCGCCTGGTCGGGGGCGCCGTAGGGGCTGGCCTGGCCCTCGGCGTCCACGCCTTCGCGGTTGAGGCGCTCGCGCAGCGCCACGCGGGCGCCGTTGTACGTCTCGGACATCTCGTTGAGCGAGCGCCCGAGGGCAAAGGCGACTTCTTCGAGCGGCATCTCGAACTCGTGGTGGAGCACGGCCACGTGGCGCTGCTCCTCGTCGAGTTCGTCGAGCAGGTCGCCCTCGACGGGCAGGTCGGTGTCAACGGGTTCGGCGCCGGGCAGGATGTCCTCCCACATGTTGACCTGGTCGGGCTGGTACCATTCCCAGAACCACTCCTGCGTGCTGTCGGCGGCGGCGCCTTCGGTGGGGATGGGGGCGTCGAGCGAGACGACTTTTTCCTGCTGCAACCGGCGCTGCCGGGCGGCCAGCCCGCGCACCGCCCGGTGCTGCACGGCCAGCAGCCACCCGCGCAGGCTCATCCTGGCGGGAAAGCGGTCGCGGTGGTTCCAGGCGTGGATAAGGCCCTCGCCCACGACCTCCTCGGGCGTCAGGTCGCTTTCGCGCAGCGTACCCTGCTTCTGGTAGTAGCGCAGGTCGCGGCGCGCGGCGGCGGTGAGGGTAGGCAGGTGGGGCGCGACGGCCCGCTCGAAAGCGTCCTTGTCGCCCTTTTCGAGGGCCGCGCGCACGTCGGCAGTGGAATCGTTCATCGGAGGGATCGGTGGAGTGGAAATGGGCTACCTGAGGCCCGCCAAAAGGGTTCGGCGCCAAGCGTAACGCCCCCGTCCTTCTCAGCGCGCCAGCGTCACGACGATGGGAAAGTGGTCGGTTGCCAGCGTCGGGTCGTGGGCGTGGACGTAGTGAACTTCGCGCAGCCGGCGGTAGAGAGCAGGCGAGAGCAGCACGTGGTCAATGGCCGAGAACTCGCCCTCATCTACCCGGCTGTTGCTGTTGCGGTCGTAAAACGACGTGTAGCGCTGCGCCTGGGCCACCTCGGCAATCACGTTTTTGAGGTCGTCGTCGGGGCCGTCGCCGGCGCGTTTGATGCGGGCCAGCACGTCGGTGATGGGCTGGCTGCCGTAGCGGTCGGGCGTGGCGTCGTCGAAGTCGTTGAAGTCGCCCAGCACGACGAGGGCGCGCCCGGCGGCCTCCTCCTGCACGACGAGCTGGCGGATGACCTCGGCCTGCGCCTGCCGCGTGGGCTTGCGGCTGGGGTCGTCGGGGCGCGAGAGCAGGTGCACGCCGATAATCGTCGTGGGCACGCCGCCCAGCGTGAGGTGGGCCCACAGGTTTTTGGAGACGCCGTAGGTGTCGTTCGAGCCCTCGACGGCGGCGCGCTCGTCCGTCCGCCCGACGGCCTCGACGGGGATGCGCGACAGCAGGGCCATGTCCTGGCCCGTAAACGTGTCCTTGCCCTGGACGAAATAGACTTTGTAACCCAGGTCGGACAGCGACTCGTCCACGAGCATCTGCGCGGCGGCGGCGTGCTCGACTTCGGCCAGCATCACCACGTCGGCCTGCAGCATCCGCACGATGCGCCCGATCTCGTCGCGGTGGGCGCGGGCGCGGGCGGGGTCGCCCTTGTGCGGGAAATCGGCCTGGCCTTCGTTGTCCATCCCGTCGAACATGAACTCGGCGTTGAGCGCGGCCACGCGGATGCCCTGCGCGCTGAAGACGGGCGGCTTTTCGGGCGCGAAACCGCTGGGGCCGGGCGGCAGCGTCTCGGGCGCGGCGGGCGCGGAGGTGGTGGGCGGAGCGGCGGGCGTCGAGGGCGCCGCCGGACCCACCTGCACGGGGGCGCAGGCGTAGTAAAACGCCACGAAAACGGCCAGCGCGACGGCCAGCACGAGGGCGGAGATGGGGGCGGGGCGGGCGGAACGGGCCACGGGAGCAGAAAAGGCGGACATGGACGCGGCGGGGTGAGAAATGCTGCCGGCCAAAATACACGCGCCACGCAAAAGGGCACCCCGGAAGTCCGGAGTGCCCTCGAAAATGGCTGCTATCGCCTTTTTTCAGGCGCCGCGGCGGCGGTCAGTTCACGTCGGCGTAGAAGCGGAAGCGCTCGGGCGAGATCTCGTCGAGTCGCTTGGGCGCCACGGGCTGGTGGTCTTTCGACCAGGCCGGGAAACGCCCGCCGGCCATGGACTGCTCGGAGAAAAAGTGGCGCGTCGTCTCGACAAAGGGGCGCCGCGCGGCGTCGGCGTGGCGAACGGCGTACGCGATGGCGAGGGCGCGCTGGAAGCCCGGCACCGTCGAGGTGGCCGTCAGGCCCGCGTAAAAGCGGCGCACGCGGCTCTCGGGGTTGAAGGCGCTGAACTGGTAAGGCTGCGTGACGGCCTCCTGGTACGTGCTGGCGCCCCGGTAACTCGTCTCGACGCGGTTGCGCAGCACCCAGGCCACGAGCTCCTGCTCGACGGGTTGTTTGGTTTCGGAAAAGATGCAGCGGGCCAGCCACAGCGTCTCCTCGTCCACCTGGTCGGGCGTCACGAGGGGCACCTGGGTGGGGTGGTGGCGCAGCTCCTCGACGATGGACATGTCCACGGGCGCGGGGGCCTCGGGCGCGGCGAAAAGGGACAGGGCAAGCGTTTTGCCCAGCAGCGTCTGCCCCGTACCCGTCAGGGCGACGGTGGCAAGGGCGAGGGCGAAAAGGGCAGGGAAAAGAACCTTAGCGTTTTTGCTGAGCATTCCTCAAGGCGTTTCGTGAACAGGAGCAGCGCGGGGGGAGGAGAGCGGCTGCGCGTTTCGACAGCGTCTGGTCGGTGTCTCGATAGCCGTTGCTACCCCGTCACAAAAAGCGAGGTTTCAGTTTTGGGCCTGGATGTAAAATTTTATTTTCCAGGGACTTACGCGGCGGCTTCTGGCATCTGTAACAGGCAGGTAGGGCGCAGGATTCCCCGTTCACGGAAATCAGATCTATAACGGTTTTCAGGGGCAAATACCTTGTGCTTCTTTTCCCCGCCCTGCTGCGCGCCAGGCCGCAAAACGGGCTTCACAGAAAAGGCCGTCAGACCTAACTTGAATACGCGATGAAGCAGCCCCTGCGCGTCGTGGCGGACGCCAACATCCCTTTTGCACGCGAAGCTTTTGGCTGGCTGGGAAACGTCGAGATGCTGCCGGGCGCGGGCATCACACCCGAAAAGGTGCGGCGGGCGGACGTGCTGCTCGTGCGCAGCGTGACGCGGGTGGATGCGGCGCTGCTCGGCGGCTCGTCGGTGCGCTTTGTCGGCACGGCCACCATCGGGACGGATCACGTGGATCTGGAATACCTGCGCCGGCAGAGCATCGCCTTTGCGTCGGCGCCCGGCTCGAACGCCGAATCCGTCGTCGAGTACGTGCTGGCGGCGCTGCTGTGCCTGTCGGCGGCGCGCGACCGGCCGCTGCGCGGGCAGACGGTGGGCGTCGTGGGGGTGGGCAACGTGGGCCGCCGCCTCGTGCCGCGCCTGGAAGCGCTCGGCCTGCGCGTGCTGCCGTCCGACCCGCCCCGCGCCCGGCAGGAAGGCGGCGACTTCTGGCCGCTCAACCGCCTGCTGCCCGCCGCCGACATCGTCACGCTCCACGTGCCGCTCGTGCGCGCGGGCGAGGACGCGACGGCGCACCTGATCGGGGCGGACGCGCTGGGGCAGATGAAAAAAGGGGCGTGGCTCGTCAACGCCGCCCGCGGGGCCGTGGTGGACAACGGGGCGCTGCTGGCGTCGTGCCGCGCCCGAGAAATCGGCGCTGCCGTGCTCGACGTGTGGGAAGGCGAGCCGACGCCGCTGCCGCCGCTCGTGGCCGCCGCCGACGTGGCGACGCCCCACATCGCCGGCTATTCGTTCGACGGCAAAGTCGCCGGCACGCGGGCCATCGTGCAGGCACTCGAAGCGTGGACGGGCACGCGCAGCCCGTGGCCTGTCGAGAGCGCACTCGCCCCGCACCCCGGCGACGCGCTCGAACTCCGGGCGCCGGGCGCTGCCCTCCCCGAACACCAGTACCTGCACGCCCTGGCCCGGCAGATGTACGACGTGCAGGCCGATAGCGCCCGCCTGAAATCCGCGCTCTCGGCGCTGCCGCCCGAAAAGCACGCCGACGCCTTCCGCGCCCTCCGCCGCGACTACCCGCGCCGCCGCCGCTGGGGGCTTTTTTCGGTTGCCGGAAGCGTCCCCGCCGCCTACCGCGCCGCCGTGAGGGAGGGCCTGGGGCTGGGGTAAGGGGTGGCTATGCTCGCGTTGCTCGCAGTTGGTTGGTTGTTGAATAACAAACCCGGCCAACTAACAAACCCAACAAACCCTCAATACCCGTACTCGCGCAGAAACGTGTCCTTGTTGCGCCAGTCGCCGCGCACCTTCACGTGCAGGCGCAGAAACGCCGGGCGGCCGGTAAACGCCTCGATGTCGTGGCGGGCGCGCGTGCCGACGCGTTTGAGGGCCAGCCCGCCCTTGCCGATGAGGATGCCTTTCTGCGAGTCGCGCTCGACGACGATCTCGGCGTCAATGAAGTCGCGCGCCTCCTGCTCCTCGAACAGCACGATGTTGACCTGGGTGGCGTAGGGCACCTCCTGCCGGAACTGCTCGAAGATTTTCTCCCGCACGATCTCGGCCACGAAAAAGCGCTCGGGGTGCTCGCTCACCACGTCTTTCGCGTAGTACGGCGGCCCGAAGGGCATCCGCGCCACGGTTTCGCGCACAAGCGTGTCGAGGTTGAAGCCTTTCTGCGCCGAGACGGGCACGAGGGCCTCGAAGGGAAACGCCTGCCCGTACGCCTCGGCTTTGGGGAGGGCCTCCTCCTGGGGCAAGAGGTCGAGTTTGGTGAGCACGAGCAGGGCGCGCCGCCCGGCGATTTTCTCCAGCGCCGCCGCGTCCACAGGCCGCGTGGCGTCGGCGAGGAAAAGGAGCAGGTCGGCCTCGTCCATGCTGCGCTGCACGCTGTCCATCATGCGCTCCTGGAGTTTGTAGCGCGGTTCGAGCAGGCCCGGCGTGTCGAGCAGGATGATCTGGTAGGCGTCGTCCGAGAGGATGCCCAGCACGCGGTGGCGCGTCGTCTGCGGGCGCGCCGTCACGATGGAGAGTTTGCGCCCGACGAGGGCGTTGAGCAGGGTGCTTTTGCCCGCGTTCGGGCGCCCCACGAGGGCCACGTAGCCGCTGCGGTGGCCGGCAGGCACGGCCTCGAACGCGTCGGGGGAAAGGGAATCGCTCATGGCTGTTGGATAGAGGGCGCGGGGGCGCCGTGGACGAGGTCGGCCATTTCGCGGACGGCCTGCGGCAGCCCCACGAACAGGCTGCGGGCGACGACGGCAAAGCCGATGGAGACTTCGTCGAGCGGGGGCATGGCCTGCTGGAAGGCGGCCCAGTTGCGGTAGTCCAGCCCGTGCCCGGCGTGGACGTGCAGGCCCAGCAGGCGCGCCTGGCGCGCGGCATGGGCCAGCCGCGCCAGCACGTCGGCCCGCGCCGCGGGCGTGGCGGCATTCGCAAAGTCGCCCGTGTGCAGCTCGATGGCGTTGGCGCCCACCTCGGCGGCAGCCTCGACGTGGTGCGGCACGGGGTCTATGAACAGCGCCACCTTCTCGACGCCGGCGTCGTAAAAGCGCGGCACCAGGCGGCGCAGCTTGTCGCGGTGCGCCACGACGTCCAGCCCGCCCTCCGTCGTCACTTCTTCGCGCCGCTCGGGCACGAGGGTCGCCAGGTGGGGCCGCGTGTCGAGGCAGATCTGGACGATTTCCTCTGCCATGCTCAGCTCGAAGTCGAGCCGCGTGGTGACGCTTTCTTTGAGGCGCGCCACGTCCTGGTCGGTAATGTGGCGGCGGTCTTCGCGCAGGTGGAACACGATGCCGTCGGCGCCGGCCTGTTCGCAGGCGCGGGCGGCCTCGGCAGGATCGGGAAAGCGCTCGCGGCGCGCGTTGCGCAGCGTCGCCACGTGGTCAATGTTGATGAGGAGGCGCGTCACGGGAAAGGGCAACCCCGGGCGGGGCCGCGTGTCTGAAAGCCGGGAAACCAGAAAAGAGGCGGCGGCCCCAACGGCAGCGCGGCGCGTTTGTTTGGCAGGCGTTGTTTGACGAAGGGTGTGCAAAGCCCGTGTCGGGGGGCGCGCCGTGTGCTATCATGGAGCATAACCGGGTTGCGCCAGCGCTCCGGTTGCATTTCCCGAAAAGCGTCCTGTATTTTCGACCGGCCTGTGGGAGGCCGCTCGGAGGCCGCCCGGCGCGGCCCACTCATCCCCCTGATCCCGACTTCCGGACATTCATCATGAGCAACGGTGCCCGCATTGCCATCCAGGTGCTGCTTCTAATCGTAATCGTCGGCCTCGCGTACTGGCTTTACGAATCCATCACCGAGCCCTACGCCGGCTTGCAGCGCCAGGAGGCCGTCACGCAAAAAGTGCGCGACCGGATGCTGCTCAACCGGCAGGTGCTGATCCGCTTCAACCAGGTCAACAACCGCTTTCCGCAGACGCTCGACTCGGTCGTGCTGTTTGCCCGGACGGATTCGATGCTCGTGGCGGGCCGCGACAGCCTTTTCGGGCCGGGCTTCACGCTCGACTCGCTCATCTTGTCGCCGCGCACGGGCAACCGCTTTCTCTACACCGCCTCCGACACGGCGCGCCCGGCCTACTACAAGCTTACCGACCCTGACAAGCCGGAAGATTTCATCGGCACCGACCAGGGCGAGATCACCCGCATCAACGCGGCGTCCTGGGATTAACGGCGCGCGGCCGCCTGCGCCGTCTGCACACATGGAGCGCAACATCCACGCGGGGATCGAACTGGATGGCCCCGTGCTGCGATATGCCGAGGTCGAGCGCGTGGGCGGGCAGTCGCGCCTGCTGCGGCTGGGCGAGTGCGACTTCGGCTTCGACGCCCTCGACGCCCTCCGCGAGGGCGACGCCGAGGGCCTCGACATTCTCCACGAAGCCCTCGCCGACGTCTTCAACGGCTCGCAGGCCGACGGGCTGCGCGTGGCGCTCCACCCGGCCACCGCCCTGACGTGGATGGCGCCGTTTCCGCGCGCCCTCGCTTATGCCGACCGCAACGCCCGGCTGCGCCGCGAAACCGCCCTGCTGGCCGGCGCCGACGACGCGGCGGGGCTGAACCTGACGATGCAGACGCTTTGCACGACCGGCGCCGACGACGAGGCCGTCGAGTGGGTGCAGGTGGTGGCGCTGCCCAGGCCCTTGCAGGAGCGGCTGGAAAAGACGGCGCAGGCCATGACTCACCCCGGCATCCGCCCGGGGCTGAGCACGCAGGGCGCCGCCGCGACGGTGGGCGCGCTGGCACGCCTCGCCCCCGCCCCTGCCGGCAAGCCGCTCGCGTGCGCCGTGGGGCTTTACGACACCTTTACCGAGTACGCCCTCGTGCGCGACGGCCAACTCGCCCTCAGCAGCGCCGGCGAGCCGTTGCGCGGCGCGGACGCCCTGTTTGCCCTGTTGCGCCTGCTCAAACAACTGGGGCACGGCGCCCACGAAGTCGGCAGCCTGTACGTGTACGGCGCGGGCGCCTCGCGCGAGGCCACCGCCGCACTGCCCGCCGTTTTCGGCGTGGCAGCCCAGCCCATCAACCCCTTGCGCGTCCTGCTCGTCGAAGACCCCGACGCCGCCGATGCCTTCGAGGCGTCGGCGTACGCGCCCTGCGTGGGCGTGGCGCTGTAACCTTTCCCCGGCGACGGCCCCGGCGCTGCCGGCGCGCGCCTTCCAGCCCTCCCCGCCATGCGCATCGTTGCAGGCCACCTCAGGGGCCGCGCCGTCCAGGCACCGCGCGGCGACGCTACGCGCCCCACCACCGACCGCGCGCGCGAGGCGCTGTTCAGCCTCGTCGAGGCGCGCATGGCGCTGGGCGGCGCCCTCGTGCTCGACCTGTTCGCGGGCAGCGGCGCCCTCGGCTTCGAGGCGCTGAGCCGGGGCGCGGCGGCGTGCACGTTTGTCGAAAAACACCCCGCCACGCTGCGCCTGGTCCGCGACAACGCCCGCGCCCTGGGCGTCGAGGACGCCTGCACGTTTGTCAAAGCCGACGCCACCCTGTACGGCGCGCGCGGCGGCGGCTTCACCTACGACCTCGTCCTCGCCGACCCGCCCTACGGCCTCGCCACGCTCGCGCTGTTGCCCGAGCGCCTCCTGCCGCTCGTGCGCCCCGGCGGACTTTTCGTGCTCGAGCACGACGCCCGCCACGACTTTGCCGCCCACCCCGCCTGCCGCGTCGCCCGCCGCTACGGCAGCACCGTCGTGAGTATTTTCGGATAGGCGGGCTGCCGCTGCTTTCACCCTCCGCGCCATGCCTACCGCCCTCTACCCCGGCACCTTCGACCCCGTCACGTTTGGCCACTTGGACGTGCTGCGGCGCGCCGTGCTGCTGTTCGGGACGGTCGAGGTGACCGTTGCCGTGAACGCCGACAAGCGCTCGCTTTTCACCGCCGCCGAGCGGTGCGCCCTGGTCGAGGCGTGCATCCGCGAGGAAGGGCTGGAAGGCGCGACCGTCTCGGCCTTCGAGGGCTTGCTCGTGGACCGGGCGCGGGCCGTGGGCGCCCGCGTGCTGGTGCGCGGCCTCCGGCAGGTCAGCGATTTCGACTACGAGTTCCGCATGGCCCTCGCCAACCGCCGCCTCATGCCCAGCCTCGAAACGGCGTTTCTGATGACCGCCGAGGCCCACGCCTTTGTCAGCGCCTCCATCGTGCGCGACGTGTACCGGTGGGGCGGCGATGCCAGCCTGTTCGTGCCGCCGCCCGTCGTGGCCGCCCTCGAACGAAAACGCCGCGCACTTCCGCCCGACGCCGCCCCTTGAAGTAGTTTTCGCGGCCCGGCAACGCCCTGCCCGCGCCCCTTTTTCCATCCAACCCGCCCCGTTATCCATGTCGCTCAGCCTCAACCCCAACGTGCAGGCCATGCAGCCCTCGGCCACGCTGGCCATGACGTCGCGTGCCAAAGCCCTCCAGCGCGAGGGGCGCCCCGTGATCGGGCTGAGCGCGGGCGAGCCGGACTTCACCACGCCGCGCCCCATTATCGAAGCGGCCCAGAGGGCGCTCGACGAAGGCTGGACGCACTACACCGACAACGCGGGCCTGCCCGAGCTGCGCGCCGGCATTGCCGACAAGCTGCGCCGCGACAACGGCCTCGACTACGCCGCCGAGCAGATTCTGTGCTCGAACGGCGCCAAGCAGAGCGTGGCCCAGGCCGTGCTCGCCCTCGTGCGCCCCGGCGACGAGGTGCTCATTCCCGCGCCCTACTGGGTGTCGTACCCCGAGATGGTGCGGCTGGCGGGCGGCGTGCCCACCGTTGTCGAGGCCCACGCCGACGCCGAGTACAAAATCACCCCCGAGCAGCTCGAAAGGGCCCTCACGCCCCGCACGCGGCTGTTCATCTTCAACTCGCCCTCCAACCCCACGGGCGCCGTCTATACGCGCGCCGAGCAGGAAGCCCTCGCCAGTGTGCTGCGCCGCCACCCGGACGTGTTCGTGCTCTCGGACGAGATCTACGAGTACGTCGTCTTCGACGCCGAGCACACGTCGTTTGCCGCCCTCGACGGCATGAAGGCGCGCACCGTCACCGTCAACGGTTTCTCAAAAGGATACGCCATGACGGGCTGGCGGCTGGGCTACCTCGCCGCCGAGCTGCCTATCGTGAAGGCGTGCGCCAAGGTGCAGAGCCAGTTCACGAGCGCCCCCGCGACGGTTTCGCAGAAGGCGGGCGTGGCGGCCCTCGAAATGGGCTTCGACCCCATCCGCGAGATGGTGGAGGCGTTCCGGGCGCGCCGCGACTTTCTGCTGGCGCGGCTGGGCAGCATCGAAGGCGTGGTGCTGCCGCGTCCCGAGGGGGCGTTTTACCTGTTTCCCGACGTGTCGGCCTTTTTCGGCTGCCAGACGGACGGGCGCCTCATTGACAGCGCCGAGGAGCTGTGCTTTTACCTGCTCGAACAGCACCACGTGGCGCTCGTGCCCGGCGAGGGCTTTGGCGCCCCGCGCGGCCTGCGCATCTCGTACGCCGCCTCGATGGACGAGCTGAGCACCGCCGCCGACCGCATCGAAAGGGGGCTGGCGGCGCTGCGGTAGGGCGATGGGCGGTTTGCG
>CBDUCD010000088.1:0-9899 GCA_965365535.1 uncultured Rhodothermales bacterium
GAACCATTTCAAGCCAGGCACCCATGATCCGAAGCACAGCCCCCGGCGGGGCCGCGCCCGCCGTCGCCGTCGAGGCCTGCGTGGACACCGTCGCGTCGGCCCTCGCGGCAGAAGCGGCGGGCGCGGCGCGCGTCGAGTTGTGCGCGGGGCTGGCTGAAGGGGGCACCACGCCCAGCGCGGGCATGATCGAAAGGGCGTGCCGGCGGCTTTCCATCCCCGTTTTCGCTATCATCCGCCCGCGCGGCGGCGATTTCTGCTACGACGAGGACGAGATCGAGGTGATGCGCCGCGACATCGGGCAGGCCCGCGCCCTGGGCGCCGGCGGCATCGTGCTGGGCGTGCTGCAACCCGACGGGCGGGTAGATGCGGCCCGCACGCGGCTGCTGGTGGAGGCCGCGCGGCCCCTGGAGGTGACCTTCCACCGCGCCTTCGACGTTACGCCCGACGCGGGCGCGGCGCTCGAAACGCTCGTGGCGCTGGGCGTGGATCGCGTGCTCACGTCGGGGCAGGCGCCGACGGCGCTGGAAGGATGCCGCCGCATCGCGGCCCTCGTGCAGCAGGCGGCAGGGCGCATTGGACTGCTGCCCGGCGGCGGCATCAGCGAGCACAACGTCCGGCAGGTGGTGGCGGCTACGGGGGCGCGCGAGGTGCACGTGCGCGCCGCGACGGCCACGCCCGGCCCCATGCGGCACCACAACCCGGCATTAGACTTTGGCGGCCACCCGGTGCCCTCCGACCGGGTGCGCGTGGCCACCGACGCCGCCCACATGGCGCGCATCGTGCGGCTGGCGGCGGGGGAAGCGTAGAGGGCTACGGCGCGGCGTCGGCGGCGCGGCGGCCCTGCACGCGCGTGCCGTCGGCAACTTCGTCGGTGGGGAAGAGGATGACCTCGTCGCCCTCGTTCAGCCCCTCGACCACCTCGGCGGCCTGGGCCGAGCGGTGGCCCAGCCGGAGGCGCCGGCGCACCGCGCGCCCGCCCTCGACGGCAAACGCGTACCACGCGCCCTCCTGCTGGAAAAGGGCGCCCGTGGGGACGGTCAGCACGCCCGTGCCCGTCCACGTCACGATCTGCGCCTCGACGCGGTAGCCCGCCCCCAGCGCCGCCGGCGGTTGATCGAGGGCGACGATCACGTTTACGCGCTGCTCCTCGACGCCCAGCGCCGACACTTTGGTAAACGCCGCCGGCTCGACCAGGCGGACGGTGCCGCGGAACGGGCTGCCGCCCCACGCCTGGAACAGGACCGGGTTGCCGGGCCGGATGGCGACGGCGTCCTCGGTCAGCACGTCCACGACGGCTTCCAGGCCCCCCGCGTCGCCGATCTCGACGAGGGGCGTGCCGGCAGGGACGACGCGCTCGCTCTTTTCGAGCACGCGCAGCACGCGGCCCGCGCCCGGCGCCCGCACCACGACGGCCTCGCCGCCGCCTGCCGGGGCGCTGGCGCCCGCGAGGGCCGCCTGCAGGGCCGCCACGTCGGCTTCGGCGGCGCGCGCGGCAGCGCGGGCGGCGGCCACCTGCTGCCGCGCCGTCGTGGCGGCCAGCACGTCGCGTTCGGCCTCCTGCTGGCTCAGCACGCTGTCCTGCACGAGGGCGCTGCTGCGCGCGGCTTCGCGCTCGAGCTGGCGGGCGCGGGCTTCGGCTTCCTCCACCCGTGCCTCGGCCTCGCGGCGCCGCGCCTGGGCGGCCTGCACTTGGGCTCGCGTGGCGCCCACGCCGCTCGGGTCCTGCGGGGCGGGGTAGAGGCGGGCCAGCGGCGTGCCCGCTTCCCCCTGCGCGCCCGCGTCGAGGCCGATGCGCGCCAGCCGCCCCGTGATGGGCGCCGCCACCACAAAGGCGTCGCGCACGCGCGTGCGGCCTTCCTCGGCCACGGCCACGCGCAGCGTGTCGCGCCGCACCGCCGCCGTTTCGACCTCCAGGGCCGCGCCGGGGGCCAGCAGCCGGTAGGCCACGAAAACGGCAAAGGCCAGCCCGGCAACTGTCCAGACGAGTCGGCGGCGTGTTTTCATGCTATTCGCGGGTTTTGAGCACTTCGACGAGATCCATCCGGTCCAGCCGGCGCCGGACGAGCAGGCCGCTGGCAAGCGCCGCCCCGAGGGTGACAAGCGCGGCCCACCCGAACGTGGACGGACGGACGACGAGCGGGATGCGGTACGCCTCGCTCTGCAACCCTGCCGACACGGCGGCGGCCAGCGCGTAGCCCAGCGCCCACCCCAGCGGGATGCCGGCAAGCGTCGTCAGGGCCTGCTCGCCCAGCAGCAGGACGGCCACCTCGCCGCGCGAAAACCCCAGCACGCGCAGGCTCGCCAGCTCGCGCCCCCGCTCCGAAAGCGCCACGCGGGCGCCGTTATAGACGACGGCAATGGAGATGGTGGCCGAAAAGCCGAGAATGAAAAAGACGGCCACGAACAGGTTCTGCGCCATCCTCTCGCGGAACTGTTGCAGCGTCTGCGCGGGCGAGGCCACGCCGGCCACGGCAGGCAGCGTTTTGAGCTGCCGCCCCAGCGCCGCCACGCGCCCACCCTCGACGGCCAGAAAGGCGCCCGTCACGAGCGGCCCGCCGCGCGCGAGCCGCCCCAGCGCGTCCAGGTTCATGTAGGCCGCGACGCCGATAAAGTCCTCGACAATGCCGGCCACGGGTACGACGGCCACACGCCGGGCGCCTTCGAGCACCTCGACGCGCACCGCGCTGCCCACCCGCACGCCCAGCTTCTCGGCCAGAAACGCGCTCAGCACGAGTCCTTCGGGCGGGACGGGCTGCACGCCGCCGCCCACCGTCACGATGCGGCGCAGGCGCGTGCCGGGCGCCAGCCCCGTAATGGCCGCCGCGCGCGTGTGGTGGCCCGCGTGCAGCCGCACGGGCACCGTCCGGTAGGCTTCCACGCGCGTCACGCCGTCGAGCCGCGCCAGGCTGTAGCGCACCGACGGCGGCAGGGGGCTTTTAAACGTGACCGACAGGCTCTCGCGCTGCGCCAGGCGGAACTGCAAGTCCATCATGTAATCCACGCCGTCGAACATGAACAGCCCGATGATGAGGATGGCGACGGAAAACGCCACGCCCACCGACGAGAACAGGCTGCGCAGCGGCGAGCGCTCGATGCCGCGCAGCACCATGCGCCCGGCGGCGGGCAGCACGCGCCCCAGCCCGATCTTTTCAAAAAAGCCCGCCCTGAACGTCGCCGGCGGCGCGGGCCGCATGGCCTCGGCAGGGGGCAGCGCCACGGCCCGCTGCACGGCACCCAGCGCGCCCACGCCCGCCGCCAGCGCGCTCGCCCCCACGGACAGGGCGACAAGGGGCCACCGGAGCGCGTAGTGCAGCGTCGGGAAGTCGAAATAGACGCGGTAGATCTCGACCATGGCGCGGCCCGCCCACACGCCCAGCACGACGCCGACCAGCGCGCCCACCCCCACGGCCACGAGGGCAAACTGGAGGTAGTGCGCGCCCACGGCAGCGTTGTCGTAGCCAAACGCCTTCATCACGGCAATCTCCGTCCGCTGCGTGGCAACGAGCCGGCCCAGCACGATGCTCAGCAGAAACGCCGCCACGAGCAGAAACACGGCAGGGATGGCCGTCCCCATCGTCCTGTTCTGGTCGAGTTCGCCCTGGACGACCTGGTGCGAAAGCTGGTCGGCGCGTCCGTAGGCGCCCAGCCCGCCGTAGGGCGCCAGCAGCCCGTCGAGGGCGGCGCGCACGCGGGCCGGGCGGGCGCCGCGCCCCAGCGTGAGGGCCACTTCGTTAAAGGCCCCCTCCATGTCGTAAGCCGGCGCCAGCGCCGCGCGCGGCATCCACACGACGCCGTAGCGCCGGTCGTCGGGGTAGAGGGCGCCGGGCGGCACGCTGTAGGTGTGCTCGGGCGAAATGGCCGTGCCCACGATGGCGAGCCCGCGCAGCCGCCCGTTGAGCAGGGCGCGCAGCGTGTCGCCGGGCGCGAAGCCGTTGGCACGGGCAAACTTGTCGCTCACGACAATCTCGGCGCGCCGCCCGGGGGCCGGAAAACGGCCCGTTTTGAGGTGGAGGCGCGACAGGGCGGGCTGCCCGCCGCCTTCGGGGAGCGACACGAACAGCCCCACGCCGGGCTGGTCGAGGCCGGGCACGTCGAGCGGGGCCGTAAACGTGACGCGCGTCTCGACGGTGCCCACGCCGGGAAGGGCCTGGATGCGGCGGCCCAGCGCCTCGGGCGCCCGCTTCAACCCCGCCCACACGTCGGGCAAGCGGGCGTCGTGGTAGTAGCGCGACTGCGCCCGGACGAGCGACTCGTACGTGCCGCGCATCGTCAGCACCACCATCACGGCCACGGCCACCACGGCGGCGATGGAGACGAGGGGGCCGCGGCTTTTCCAGACCTCGCGCAGCAGCTTGTGGTTGAGGGCGCGCATGGCCTGTTCACCAGTGGATGTCGGCCAGCGCGGCGCGGCGCGCGTGCGCTTCGACGCCTGCAATCTCGCCGCTGCTCATGCGCACCACCCGGTCGCCCAGCGCGCCGATGGCGGCGTTGTGGGTGATGAGGGCCGTCGTGGTGCCCGTTTCGCGGTTGACGCGCTCGATGACGCCGAGCACGAGCTTGCCCGTTTCGAGGTCGAGGGCGCCCGTGGGCTCGTCGCACAGGAGTACGTCGGGCCGCTTGGCAACGGCGCGGGCAATGGCTACGCGCTGCTGCTGCCCGCCCGAAAGCTGGGCCGGGAAGTGGTCGAGCCGGTCGGCCAGCCCCACGAGTTCGAGGGCTTCCTCGGCGGGCATCGGGTGCCGGGCGATGTCGGTGACGAGGGCGACGTTTTCGCGGGCCGTGAGGCTGGGGATGAGGTTGTAGAACTGGAAGACAAAGCCCACGTGGTCGCGCCGGTAGCGCGTGAGGGCGCGCTCGTCGGCGGCCGTCAGGTCGTGGTCGCGGTAGAAGACGTGGCCGGCGGTGGGCCGGTCCAGCCCGCCGAGAATGTTGAGCAGGGTGCTTTTGCCGCTGCCCGAGGCGCCGAGAATGACGACGAGTTCGCCCGCGACGAGGTCGAGCGAGACGTGGCGGAGCGCGTGCACCTCGACTTCGCCCATCGCGTAGGTTTTGGACACGTCGCGGGCGCGGAAAACGGCGCTGCCGGGCGCTGACGGGGCAGCCGGGGGCAGGGGCATCGCAGAGGGCGCGGGCATCGCGGCGGGGCAGCTATCGCAGGATTGGGGCTATCGCAGGGTCAGGGCGAAGTTGGCGTTGTAGGTCGTCGTAATCACGTCGTCCACGTACGTATCGCCGACGGCCAGGTCGCCGATGGCGCCAAAGTAGGCGCCCACGTTGATGGTGAGGGCGAGCCACGAAAAGACGGGCACGTCGAAGCCGGCGCCAAAGGTCATGCCCGAGCCCGTGCCGCTGGCCAGCACCGACGTGCCGGCGTCGGCGCCGGGCAGGCGCACCTCGCCCCGCGAGACGCCCACGCCGCCCTTGAAAAAGACGCCGTTTTCCCACGGAAACCACAGCACGACGGGCGCGAGGCTCACGTTTTCGACCTGGAGCGGGCGCCCCCCCTCGGCCATCTCGAACGTCTTGTTGAGAAGCGTGAACACCTCGACGCCCCACAGCACGCGGGGCGAAAAGGCGCCGCCGGCGCGCACGTACGAGCTTTCGCCATAGGCCACGATAGGCGCGTCGCAGCCCGCGCAGCCCACCCACAGCCCGCCCGTGCCCGCGCCGTTTTCGGCCCAGAAGTGTTTCCGGGTGGTCTGCGCCGGGGCGGCAGCGGCGCCCAGCAGCGCGAGGGCACCCAGCATCGCCGCGCCGCGAAGGGGAAAACGGCGGCGGGTCATCGGGGGCGGGGTTTTCGGCTGCTCGTCCACGACACGAACAGCCGCGTCTCGGCAAACTCGCGGCCCAGGTCGGGCACGTCTTTGTAGCGGCTGCGGCGCGTGTCGGCGCTCAGGTCGAGGCCGACGCCGAAGTTGCCGTAAAGCGGCAGCGTGCCCTTGAGGCCCGTCAGGGCGACGAGGTGGTCGGCGGGCGTGCCGCTGACCGAGTGCAGGTAGTGGGCGCGGTTGTAGGTGGCCAGCAGGGTGCGCCCGTCGCGGGCGAGTTCGGCGCTGAAGGCGGCGCCCACGCCCGGCCCGAAGTCGTAGGCGCGCTCGTCCCTGCTGCCCGACAGCACGGACTCGGGCGCGCTGATGGCGCCGAGCACCAGGAAACTGGCCGCCAGCCGGGTGCGCAGCTCGAAGCGGTGCAGCAGCGGAAAGCGCGACAGCAGGCCCGCCTCGACGGTCTGGGCGCCAAAGCGGTACAGGGGGTTGCTGAGGTAGTCGAAGCGGTGATCTACCGAAAAGGCGTGCTCGAAGCGCCCGCTCCACGACGGCAGCCCGGCCTGGTAAACGCGCCCCGACGTTTGCAGCGCGTTAAAGACGCCGCCGCCACCGCTGACCTGCACGTGGGCCGAAAACACGTCGAAAGGCTCGCGGTAGCGTTTTCGGAAGGCGTCGCCGTAGGCCACGTCGAGCAGCAGGATGGGGGCGAGGCCCGTGCCCGGCGCGTCGCCGGCGAGGTGGCGCAGGCCGGCGCGGTAGCTGTAGGCAAAGGCGCCGGGGTCGTGCGCGGGCGGGTTCGGCCCCACGCGCGTCCACTGGCCGCGCACGAGCCGGTTGAGGCCGCCCGTGGGGTCCACGACGAGGGCGGCGATTTCGCGGGCGATGCGCCCGGCACCCCGGCTCTGCTCGTCGCGGATCGTGGCGGCCACGCGGTGCGTCATCTCGCCGACGGAGATGCCGCCAAAGGTGGTCATGAAAAAGTCGTTCATGGACGGGCGGTAGATCTCGCCGAAGTGCTCCCACGTCCACGAGCCAAAGGCGGCAAGGGGGATGGACTCCCAGTACGAGAGGCCGTTGGCCCGCCCCGCGTTGAAGTAGGAGGCGCCCTGGTAGGGATGCCCGAACATGTTGGTGGCAAAGGCATCCTCGTCCCATTCCCAGCCCAGGCGCAGGTTGCGGTTCCACGTCTCGAAGTCCACCTCGGCGGCCCAGTCGGCGCCCAGCGCCCACGCGTTGAAGCGGTTGACGAGAAAGTTGGATAGCAGCGTCTGCTGCACGGCCAGCCCCACGCGGCGCGGCGGCTGCGTCCACGCGCTGTCGGCGCCAGCGGGCGTCTGGGCAGCGGTCGTCTGGGCGGTGGCAAGGCTGGCGCAGGCCAGGGCGCCGCACACCACCGCGAAGGCAGCGCGGAGGCGCGCGGGCAGGCGTGCGGGGATGGGGTTCATGGCGTCCGGGGTGGCAGGACGGCGGGGGCAGGGCCGGCAGGCAATGTAATGGAAGCAGGCGCGCCTGGCCCAATGCGCCGCGAGGGGCGTATCATGCCCGCCCACCTCTTTTCGCGCCCCGTGCCCATGTCCCACCTCACCGTCGCCCTCGAAGAGTACCGCATCGCGCCCGGCGCGCCCGTCTCGCTTGGCAGCCGCGACCCCGCCGGCACGCAGGGCATCGGCGACGAACGCGCCGCCCGCAAGCAGAAGCACCGCAACCTCAAACACCTGGCCGACCTCCAGGAAAAGCTCTACGCCGAGGGCAAGCAGTCGCTTCTGCTCGTGCTCCAGGCGATGGACACGGCGGGCAAGGACAGCACCATCGAGGAGGTGGCAAAGGGCCTGAACCCGCAGGGGTGCGTGGTGACGAGTTTCAAGGCGCCCACCGACGAGGAAAAGGCGCACGACTTCCTGTGGCGCGTCCACCGGCACGCGCCGCGCGCGGGCTTTATCGCCATTTTCAACCGGTCGCACTACGAGGACGTGCTCGTGGTGCGCGTGCACGGCTGGGCCAGCGACGCCACCCTCGAAGCGCGCTACGAGCACATCAACGCGTTTGAAGCGCTGCTCGCCGGCAGCGGCACGCGCGTCGTCAAGGTGATGCTGCACGTGTCGAAGGCGTACCAGCTCGGGCGCCTGCGCCGCCGCCTCAAAAAGCCCGACAAACACTGGAAGTTCAACCCCGCCGACCTCGAAGAGCGCGAGCGCTGGGACGCCTACATGCGGGCCTACGAAACCGCCCTCGAACGCTGCTCGACGCCCCAGGCGCCGTGGTACGTCATCCCCGCCGAAAAGCGGTGGTTCCGCGACCTCGCCATCACCCAGCTGCTGCGGCAGACGCTGGAGGAGATGGACCCGCAGTACCCCGCGCCGCTTTTCGACCCCGCCGACTATCCGCCCGACGCGATCAGATAGGGCGGCGGCATCTGTTACAACAGCGGCGCCCGCCCGAAGGCGCGCGGCGGATCTCGGAAAGCGCGGGCGGGGTAGCGCCGGGAGCGTCCCGACGCCCTTTTCTCCTCTCCCATCGAATCCGACCTCCATGTCCAAACGACAGAACACCGCCGCCGCCACGCCCTACGCCTCCCGCATTGACCTCGACGACAAAAAGCGCCACAAGCTCGTGGCCCTGCTCAACGCCGCGCTGGCCGACACGCTCGACCTCTGGACGCAGACCAAGCAGGCCCACTGGAACGTGAAAGGCGAGAACTTCTACCAGCTTCACCTGCTCTACGACCGCGTGGCCGAGCCCTTGCCCGACTTCGTGGACCGGCTGGCCGAGCGCGTGGCGCTGCTGGGCGGCTACGCCCGCGGAACGGTCCGCATGTCGGCCCACGCCTCTCGCATTGCGCCGTTTCCCGGCGCGGGCGGCAGCCAAGACGGCGTGGGTGACCCCTCGTTTCTGGCGGCCCTGGCCGACCGCTGGGCCACCTACGCCGCCCACATCCGCGAATCCTCGCGGCAGAGCGACGAACTCGACGACCCCGGCACGTCCGACCTGTTCGACAGCATCACGCACGCCGCCGACCGGGGGCTGTGGTTTATCGAGGCGCAGTTGCAGCGCTACGACAAGGGCCTGCCCGACGACGGCGCCGACCCCGAAAGCTGAACCGGGGCCGGGCTACACGGCCAGGAACTCGCTGCTGGAGCTGTCGGGGCGGGCGTGGGCGTAGCGCGAGGTCGTTGCCAGGCTGGCGTGCCCGACGGTCTGCTGGACGAGGTGGGCGGGCGCGCCCCGGTCGAGGGCGTGCGAGACGTGCGCGTGCCGCAGCCAGTGCGGGCTGGTGCCGGGGGGCAGCCCCGCCGCCCGCGCCCACGTCTTGACGACGCGCCAGAGCCGCTGCCGCGTCAGGGGGGCGGCAGCGGCGCCGCGCAGCGCGCAGAAAACGGCATGGGCGGGCGCGGCCAGCCCGCGCGCCTGCTGCTGCTGGCGGTACTCGGCGAGCAGGGCGTACGTGGCGGGCGAGAGCAGCACCGCCCGCGTCTTGCCCCCCTTGCCGAAAAGGGACACCTGGCCCGCCTCGCGGCCCGCTTTGCCCGCGCGCGCGGCCACGTCGCGCCACGCCAGCCCGGCGAGTTCGCTTACGCGGGCGCCCGACGCGTAAAACAGGCGCAGCAGCACCCGGTCGCGCAGCGGCGCCGCCGCGTCGGCCACGGCCAGCATCCGGTGGACGGGGCCTTCGTCGAGGATGCGCTCGGCCAGCCGGTCCTGCGCCCTGGGCAGCGCCACGGCGGCGCCGACGTTGTAAACGAGGTACCCCAGCCGGTGCCCGAACGAGAGCAGGCTTTTGGCCGACGACAGCTTGCGGGCGCGGCTCGTGGCCGCCAGCCCCGACGCTTCGAGGTGCTGCGCCCACGCGTGCAGGTCGCCCAGCCGGAGTTGTTGCAGCGGCACGTCCACGAAGTCTATGAACTGGCGCACGTCGCGGGCATAGGCGTCGCGCGTGTTGGCGCTTTTGCCGAAAAGCCAGAGGTGGACGAGGTGCGCGTCGTCGTCGGCCTGCTGCGGAGGCATGGAGAGGGCCACCTGGGCGGGCCTGGCTGCCGTCAGGGCAAATGATCGTTCGTTCATGGTGGGGCCGGGGAGGGTGGGTGCGAGCCGCGAATAGCATCCATAATAAAGCACCGCGCCGTCGAAAATGCG
>CBDUCD010000089.1:0-9838 GCA_965365535.1 uncultured Rhodothermales bacterium
GCCCTTGTCCACGGCGTGCTTGGCCACGGTGAGCAGCTTGCTGCGGCTGCCCCAGTAGCCTTTGGCGCGGTTGAGGACTTTCTTGCGGCGCTTGCGGGCCGCCACTTTATTGGTTGCGCGAGGCATGAGAGTGTCGAATTAGAAAAAGTAAGTCGTTGGTGCACGCTTCCCGCGAGGCGGGGCAGGCTGCATTGCTCGCCTGTCGTAGAGGGAAGAGGCCGGAATCATCTATCCTGGTCACCACCTACGACCGGCTGAGTCGCGGAGCAACTCACGCGGCAATCATGCGCTTGGCGCGCGCCTGGTCCACGTCGGACACGAGCGTCGTCTCGCGCAGGTGGCGCTTGCGCTTGGGCGACTTCTTGGTCAGGATGTGGCTGTGATACGCTTTTTTGCGCTTGACGCGGCCCGTGGCGGTGAGCTTGAACCGCTTTTTGGCGCCGCTGTTGCTTTTCATCTTTGGCATGGTACCCTCACGAAAGGAACGACCCGGACGGGCCGGGGAAAGGCTGCTGGAAGCCGCGCAAAATAGCGCTTGCCACGCAGACGCACAACGCGCACCCGCCAAGACCGGGCGGAAGGCGCGTGGAAAAATGGCTAAGTCCGGGCGTCAGGCCTTTTTCTTGGCCCCCGAGGGCGCCAGAATCGTCGTCATGCGGCGGCCTTCCATCTGCGGCGCCTGGTCAATCTTGGCCACGTCCTTGAGTTCTTCCACGAACCGGCCCAGCAGGTCCAGCCCCTGGTCTTTGTACACGATGTCGCGGCCGCGGAACTGCACCCACGCCTTGACCTTGTCGCCGTCGTCGAGAAACGAGCGGGCGTGCTTGACCTTGAAGTCGAAGTCGTGCGTGTCGGTGTGGGGGCGGAAACGAATCTCCTTCATTTCCTGCGTGGCACTTTTGCGCCGCGCCTCCTTGTCGCGCTTTTGCTGCTCGTAGCGGTACTTGCCGAAGTCTATGATTTTGCAGACCGGCGGGTCGGCCTGGGCGGCGACTTCGACGAGGTCGAGGCCGCGCTGCCGGGCCAGTTCGAGCGCGCGCTCGCGCGTGTAGATGCCGTGCTCTCCCTGTGGATCGACCACGCGGACTTTGAGGGCACGAATTTGATCGTTGATGCGGACGTCGTTGATAGCGGTGCTGGTTTGGTGATTGGCAGTGGTGCAGAAGGGCCGCGCGGCCAGAGTGTCAGGTTACGGGCCGCGTGGGGTCAATAGCAAGTTGCACGCCGCAGTAAAAAGCGGGGTTTCAGGCCGTGCCGCGCCGGGTGCGCACTTCGTCGAGGGCGGCGGCGGCGAAAGCCTCGACGGGCTGCACGTCCTGCGCGCCCTGCCCGTGGCGCCGCACGGCAACGGTGCCGGCCTCTTCCTCCTTCGCGCCCACGACCAGCATGTACGGCACCTTCTGCATTTCGGCCTGCCGGATTTTGGCGCCGACTTTCTCCGAGCGCAGGTCGCTTTCGACGCGCAGGCCCGCACTTTCGAGCTGCTGCCGCACCTTTTCGGCGTACGCGTCATAGGCGTTCGAGACGGGCAGCACGACGGCCTGCACGGGCGCGAGCCAGAGCGGGAAGTTGCCCGCGAAGTGCTCGATGAGGATGGACACGAAACGCTCCATCGAGCCGAAGGGCGCCCGGTGGATAATGACGGGCCGGTGCTTCTGGTCGTCCCCTCCGGTGTATTCGAGGCCAAAGCGCTCGGGCATCACGTAATCCACCTGAACCGTGCCCAGTTGCCACTTGCGGTCGAGGGCGTCGCGCACGATGAAGTCGAACTTGGGGCCGTAAAAGGCCGCCTCGCCCACGCCCACGAAATAGTCGAGCCCCATCTCGTCGGCCACTTCGCGGATTTCGCGCTCGGCCTGGTCCCACATCGCGTCGTCGCCGGCGTACTTGTCCTGCTGGGCGGGATCGCGGAACGACAGGCGCGTTTTGACCTCCATGCCGAACGTCTTGAAGACGAGCTGCGTCAGGTCAATGGCGTTTTTGAGTTCGTCCTTGAGCTGGTCGTGCGTGCAGTAGATGTGGGCGTCGTCCTGGGTAAAGCTGCGCACGCGGCTGAGCCCGCTCAGCTCGCCCGACTGCTCGTAGCGGTACACCGTCCCGAACTCGGCCAGGCGCACGGGCAGGTCGCGGTAGGAGCGCGGCTTGGCGGCGTAAATCTGGTGGTGGTGCGGGCAGTTCATCGGCTTGAGGATGTACTCCTCGTCCTCGACCTCGATGGGGTTGAACTGCGAGTCGGCGTAGTACGGGTAGTGGCCGCTCGTGCGGTAGAGTTCGAGGTTGCCGATGTGGGGCGTGATGACCTCCTCGTAGCCGCGCCGGATGAGTTCGCGCCGCAGAAACGCCTCCAGCTCGCGCCGCACGACGGTGCCTTTGGGCAGCCACACGGGCAGCCCCTGCCCGATTTTGGGCGAGAACATGAACAGCTCGAGTTCGCGGCCCAGCTTGCGGTGGTCGCGCTGCCGCGCCTGCTCGAGCTTTTCGAGGTACTCGTCGAGCTCTTTTTGTTTGGGAAACGTGATGCCGTAAAGGCGCGTCAGCATGGGCCGCTTTTCGTCGCCGCGCCAGTAGGCGCCGGCCACGCTCAGGATTTTGGCCGCCTTGATGGGGCCCGTGGACGGCAGGTGCGGCCCGCGGCACAGGTCGGTGAAATCGCCCTGGGTGTAAAACGTGATGGCGCCGTCTTCGAGCCCTTCGAGGAGTTCGAGTTTGTAGGGGTCGCCCTTTGCCTCGAAATAGGCGACGGCCTCGGCCTTGGGCACCGCGCGCCGCTCGTAGCGCGCGTCGCGGCGGGCCAGTTCTTTCATCTTGGCCTCGATGGCCGCCAGGTCGTCCGGCCCGAGCTTGCGGCTGCCCAGGTCCACGTCGTAGTAAAAGCCGTTTTCGATGGCCGGCCCGATGCCGAAATGGACGCCGGGGTAGAGCGCTTCGAGGGCCTCGGCCATGAGGTGCGCCGACGAGTGCCAGAACGCCGTCCGCCCCGCGTCGTCGTTCCACGTGAGCACGCGGAAAGCGGCGTCGCCCTCGATGGGCCGGTCGAGGTCGCGTACCTGCCCGTCCACCTCGACGGCGAGGGCGTTGCGGGCAAGTCCTTCGGAAATGCTGCGCGCCACGTCGCGGCCCGTCGAGCCGGCAGGAAAGGCGCGCGTGGTGCCGTCGGGAAACGTGAGGTGGAGGTCTGCCATGCGGGCGGGGCGTGTGATGAAAACGGGGATACACAGTCGAGGTAACCGCCCCCTTGAGGGGGCTCCCGCCCCGACTTCGGGGCAGGCTCCGCAGGTGGGGGTGTTCGTCTCAGACACCCTCCGCCCCTGCGGGGCACCTCCCTCAAGGGAGGATTTTGCCGAGCAACGGCCTGACTCCTATGGTAAAAAAAGAGCCGCACTCCTAAACGAAGCGCGGCCCGGTGTGGGTCCTAACGGATTCGAACCGCTGACCTCTTCGATGTCAACGAAGCGCTCTAACCAACTGAGCTAAGGACCCCTTTCTGGCGGGCGGCCAAGATACGGACGGCGGCGCGGACGTGTCAAAGCCCGGGCGGGTAGCGGGGCGTCTTCACCCGCTCTTGGCCCTCGGAGGGCGCGCCGATCCAATGGCGGCGTGGGCCGTTGGGGTGTGCCGTTTCGTACATCAACGCTCACGCATGGAAATCGCCCCGTCTCCCCCTACGCTGCGCGCCGCACTCGAAGGCCGCCGCTCCGTCCACACGTTCGACGCCGCGCGGATCGTCCCCCAGAGCGTGCTCGAAAACGCGCTGCGGCTGGCCGTCTGCGCGCCCAACCACAAGCGCACCGAGCCGTGGCGCTTTTACGTCGCGGGGCCGGACGCGCACGCGCGGATCGTCGCGCTCAACACCGACCTCGTGCGGGCCAGGAGCGGCGACGAGGCCGCATCCAAGAAACAGGCCCGGTGGCAGGCGATTCCCGGATTCGTCGTCGTCACGTGCCGGCAGTCCGGCGACGCGCTGCGGGCGCGGGAGGATTACGCCGCGTGCGCCTGTGCCGTGCAGAACCTGATGCTGGCGCTCTGGGCCGATGGCGTCGGGACGAAGTGGACGACGGGGCCTGTCACCCGCGACGCGCGTTTTTTCGACCTTCTCGGGGCGGACGCGGAAACCGAAACAGTCGTCGGCCTCGTCCACTACGGCTACCCGGCCGACGTGCCGACCACGCCACGGCCCACCGCTGAAAACGTCACCTTCTGGCTTTCGTGACCATGACGCTCGATCTCCACCACGCCCACGCCTGGGACATCAGCCCGCGCGAGGCCGTGCAGGTGCAGCGCGACCTGCTGCCGTTTGTGCACCTCGCGCCCCTTGCGCACCCGCCCGCCACCATCGCCGGGCTGGACGTGAGCATCCGGGGCAGCGTGGCGCAGGTCGCCATCGTCGTGCTCGACGCGGCCACGCTGGCCGTCGTGGACGACGCCGTCCTGCGGATGCCTGTCCCGTTTCCGTACGTGCCGGGCCTGCTGTCCTTCCGCGAGATTCCGGCCATCCTGCCGGCCCTCGAAACCCTCGGCGCGCTGCCGGACGTGCTGATGCTGGACGGGCAGGGCATGGCGCACCCGCGCCGCATGGGGCTGGCCACGCACCTGGGCATTCTGCTCGACCGGCCCGCTTTTGGCGTGGCCAAGTCCATCCTCGTGGGCACGTACGAGGGGCTGGGAGACGAGAAAGGCGCGACGGCGCCGCTCGTGCACCGGGGCGAACAGGTGGGCGCTGCCGTCCGCACGCGGGCAGGCGTCTCGCCCGTGTACGTGAGTGCCGGCCACCGCATCACGCTCGGCGAAGCCGTCGCGCTGACGCTGCAAACGTCGGGGCGCTACCGCATCCCCGAGCCCACGCGGCAGGCGCACCTGCTCAGCCGCCGCCAGGACCGGGGCTGACGCGCAGACCACAAAAAGAAGGGCCGGGCCGCTCGCGTAGAGCAGCCCGGCCCACCGGTGGCTTCGCGCGCCCGGTCAGTACGTCGGCCTCAGAATCAGGTCGAACGAGCCTGCGGTAGCGAGGGGCATGGGCGCTTCGCGGCGCACGCGGGGCGCCTCGAAGGGTTTTCTGGTCGTGGGTTGTGGCGTATTCATGGCAGAAAGGTGGTTTCGGGTGGGAAAAGGCAATCAGCGGGCCAGCGTCACGGTGCCGGTGCGCGTGGTGGCGCCGGCTACGAGTCGGTACACGTACACGCCCGAGGGGAAGCTGCCGCCCTCGAACGTCGCCTCGTGCGCGCCCGCCTCCACCTGCCCGTCCACGAGCGTTGCTACCTCGCGGCCCAGCACGTCGTACACCACGAGCCGCACGCGCCCGGCCTCTGCCAGCGAGTAATCAATCACCGCCCGGTCTCGCGTGGGGTTGGGCCGCGCCTGCCCGAGCGCCGTCACGAGGGCCTCGTCGGCTCCGGCGGCGAGGGCAAAGGCCGGGTCCACGTCAACCGTCTGCTGGCAGGCGTCGGTGACTTTGAGGAAGAACGACACGCGGGCCACCTCCGGGTCGGCGCGCTCGATGGGGAAAAAGACCGTCGCCGGCGAGGCGCTTGTAAAGGTGAAGGTCGCGCCCGTCTGCGTCACGCCCCCAAGCACGCCGCCTTCAACCGACGCCTCGGGCGCGCCGACGACGAGGTTGTGGGTGTTGTAGAACTGGAACGACAGGCCGCCCTCGGGCACCTCGACCTGCACAAAGGCGCGGGTGCCGGCGCTGTTGAGC
The DNA here is from genome assembly GCA_965365535.1 of uncultured Rhodothermales bacterium. Classification (GTDB taxonomy): domain Bacteria; phylum Bacteroidota; class Rhodothermia; order Rhodothermales; family BA12; genus CBDUCD01. The sequence goes on from CBDUCD010000089.1 coordinate 5,696, forward strand.
ACGTAGCCGCCGGCATAAGAGGGCAGCGTCGGGTTCTGGCAGGCGCAGCCCGTGGCCGGCAGCGCCGCGCCCGGCCCCGCCGTTGCCGTGGACTGCTGCCCGTTGGGGCTCTTGAGCGTCCAGACGAGGTTGCCGGGGCCGCTGAAACTCACGGCAAACACCTTGCGCTGGCGCCCGGCCAGAAACTCCGTCGTCTGCCCCCGATCCTGCGGAAGGGGCGAAAAGCGGTTGTTGGCGCCCGTGGCGACGGTGACGGTGCTGCTGTTACGGTTGAAGTAGCCGAAATAGGCGGTGTACGTGCCGTCGCAGTTGGTGACGAGCGAGTCAACGATGGGGCTGATCCTCTCGGTCGGCGTCACGACGGCGGCCCGGAACGTCTGGCCCGCGTTGACGGCGTCCGGGGTGGCCGCGACCGGCCCGCTCCACGTAAAGTCCGTGTACACCTGGCCCGTGCCCGTCAGTTGGAGCGAAAGCCCCTCGTCAGGCGCAGGCTGCTCGCTGACGCCGATGTCGGTGGAGAGGAGGTCTTTCGCCGGGCCGTTGCTGGCCGTGAAGCTGCCTTCGTAGGACAGAAACTGGACAACCGTCGTGTCGTCTTTGACCAGCGCGAGGCCGTCCGGGGCGCCGTTCTGGATGCCCGAGATGGCGAAGTTTACCGTGCCATAGCCGTTCTGCTGGTCGGCAATGGTGCTCGAGAGCACTGTCGTGGGGGTGTACGTCTTGCCGTCGGCGCCGTTGTAGAGGTAGATCGTGTACGCGCTCAGGTCGGTGCCTGCCGGGCCGGCAATCTCGACGCCTTCGGCCACGTCGCCGCCCACGTTGTCGTAGTGGATCTCGTTGATGAAGACGGTCTGCGCCTGCGCGGAAAAGGCGAGGGCGGGGAGGGCAAGCGTGCCGAAAAGGGCGCGCTTCAGCCAGGCGGTAGCGTGTTGCATGGGTTGTGGGGTTGAGAGAATGGCAGGCACGCCGGGCGTGCGGCGTATAGCAATGCCAATATCTCTTCCCCTTCACAGCAGCTTCGTGCGCCATTGGCGCATAAAGCGTGCGTTATCTACTGTGAAGGACACGCAACGTCTGCCGCGTGCGCTCCCTACAACGCCGCGCGGAGCGAAAACTGGTGCAAACCGCCATTGCCCGACCACGAGGCGTAGGCGTAGTCCACGCGGTAGCGGCGGACGGCAACGCCAAAGCCGAGGCTGAGGCCAGCGGTGTCCAGCCGGCTGTTGGTGCGCAGGTCGCGGTTGCGGCGCGGGTTGAAGCCGGCGCGCACCTGGAAGGCGGGCGAAAACTGCAACTCGCCCCCTGCCGCCACGTGGCCCAGCACCTGCCCAAGTGTGTTTTCATCCCGGCTGCCCGCGCCCGGGTCGTGGAGGTTGTAGCCCGTCAGGCTCACGAGCAGGGGCAGGTACTGGAGGCGCTTGCTAACGCCCACCCGCACGTCGAGAGGCAGTTCGTCGCGGGTGCTGCCCAGCGACTGGAGCACGACGCCCGCGTTGTGGAGGGATGCGCCCAGCATGAGGCCCGCCTCGGGGCGAGCGTAGATCACGCCCACGTCGGCGGCGAGGGCGGAGGCGCGGGCCTCGGCCACGGTGGCCAGCACGGCGTGGACGCTCGCGCCCAGCCGCAGCGCGGGCGCGACGGCGCGGCTGCCCGAAACGGTAAAGGCCACGTTGCCAGCGCCGAACGTGCCCGTCTGCTGGGCGAACTCGTCCGTCTCGGCCATTTCGCCGTAGCCCAGGTAGCGCACGCCCACGGCAGCATCAACGCCGCGCACCGTCTGCCCCCACGCGGCAAAGCCCGCATTCAGCCCGCCCAGGTGGTTGAGGTACGACAGCGACAGCACGTGGTGGGTAGCCGCCGTGAGGGCCGCCGGGTTGTAGTACGCCGCCGCCGGGTCGTCCCCCGCGACGGCCCCGAAGGCGCCGGCCAGGGCCCCGCCGCGCGCCGTGGGTTCGAGGCGCAGAAACGAGAACACGCCCGCGGGGCCGGGCTGGGCGGCAAGGGGCGCGGCGCCGGCCACGAGGGCGAGCAAAAGGCAGAAAGGCTTCATGCAGTCGTCTGTCGAGAAAAAGCGGAAGCGTAGCAGACGACGATAGGCGGGCGGCGGGCAGGCTTTGCTGAAGGAACCAAAAATTCTGCGCCGGGGCAACCCACCCGCCATTGCCCTTCGGAACGCAGCCGTCACAGGGCGCATTAGCAAGCGGCTTCGCTTTCCGCGCTTTTTCTCCCGTCGCCGCCCCGCGACGTTTGCCTTTCTGCCATGCTCAACCTGCTCAAAAAACTCTTCGGCGACAGCCAGGCCCGCGCCCTCAAAAAGCTCTGGCCCCTCGTGGATGAAATCAACCGCCACTACGCCGGCCTCCAGTCGCTTTCGGACGACGAGCTGCGCGCCCGAACGGCGGGCTTCAAAGCGCGCATCGCCGAGGCCGTTAGGGAAATCGAGGAGGACCGGCACGAGATCCGGCAGCGCCTGCGCCAGACCGAAACCGACGGCCAGGAAGCCCTCTCGCCCGAAGAACGCCAGAAGCTGCTCGACGAACTCGACGACCTGGACGACGAGTGGCTCGCCACCGTCGAGCGCGTCCTCAACGAGATTCTGCCCGAGGCGTTTGCCGTTTTCAAGGACACCTGCCGCCGCATGGTGGGGCAGGAGTGGACGGCGGGCGGCCAGACCATCCGCTGGGACATGGTGCCCTACGACGTGCAGCTCCTGGGCGGCATCGCCCTGCACCAGGGCAAAATCGCCGAGATGAAGACGGGCGAGGGCAAAACCCTCGTCGCCGTGGCGCCCATCTACCTCAACGCCCTCGCCGGGCGCGGCGTCCACGTCGTCACGGTCAACCCGTACCTCGCCCAGCGCGACAGCGAGTGGATGGGGCCCGTGCTCGCCTTCCACGGCCTCACGGTGGACGTGATCGACAAGCACCAGCCCAACTCGCCGCAGCGCCGCGCCGCCTACATGGCCGACGTGACGTACGGCACCAACAACGAGTTCGGCTTCGACTACCTGCGCGACAACTCGTTCGTCTTCGACGCCGACCAGCTCGTCCAGCGCCACCACCACTATACCATCGTGGACGAGGTGGACTCGGTTCTCGTGGACGAGGCGCGCACGCCCCTCATCATCTCGGGGCCGGTGCCGCAGGCGAACGACAGCCGCTTCGACGAACTCAAGCCCGCCATCGAGCGGCTCGTGCGCGAGCAGCAGAAACTCGTCGCCCACTACGGCGCCGAGGCCGAGCGCGAACTCAAGGCGCGCGACGAGGCCGAGGCGGCGGGCAAAAAGAAAGAAGCCCGCGACCACGAGGAAAAAGCCGGGCTGGCGCTGCTGCGCGTCCACCGCGGCTTTCCGCGCAACAAAAAGCTGGCGAAGCTCATCCAGGAGCCCGGCGTGGGCACGCTGCTGCAGAAAACCGAGTTTTTCTACCTGCAGGACAATGCCAAGAACATGCCCTTCGTGGACGAGGCGATGTATTTCGCCCTCGACGAGAAAAACCACTCTATCGAGATGACCGAAAAGGGCCGCGAACTCGCCGCCCGGTCGTCCGGCGACGACAAGGACCTGTTCCTCCTGCCCGACCTGGGCGAGGGCGTCGCCCGACTCGAAAAGGAGAAAGCCGCCGCCCTCGCCAGCGGCACACCCCCCGACGAGGCCGGCGCCCTGTTCGAGGAAGGCCGCCGCCAGCTCTACGCCCTCTACGCCGAGCGCGCCGAGCGCCTGCACGCCATCGAACAGCTCCTGCGCGCCTACACGCTCTACGAGCGCGACGTGGAGTACATCGTGCAGGAGGACAAGGTGATGATCGTGGACGAGCACACGGGCCGCGTGCTGCCGGGCCGCCGCTACTCCGACGGCCTCCACCAGGCCATCGAGGCGAAAGAAAGCGTGCAGGTGCAGGCCGCCACGCAGACGTACGCCACGATCACGCTCCAGAACTACTTCCGCATGTACCACAAGCTCGCCGGCATGACGGGCACGGCGGAAACGGAAGCCGAGGAGTTTTTCAAGATCTACGGCCTCGAAGTCGTCGTCGTGCCCACCAACCGGCCCATCGCCCGCGAGGATCTGGACGACCTCATCTACCGCACCAAGCGCGAGAAATTCAACGCCGTCATCGAAAAAATCCGGGCGTACCACGAAAA
>CBDUCD010000090.1:0-9789 GCA_965365535.1 uncultured Rhodothermales bacterium
TACAACTGCTCGTTGATGGTGTAGTACGCGAAGTCGCGCAGGCGGGCGAAAACGCTGCGTTTCTGCCATTTTTCGAGCGTCTGCTCGACGCACCGGGCGCGGTCGCGCTCGAACACCTTTTCGAGTTCGCCCGCCAGGGCAGGGCTGAAAAAACCGACGGTGATCTCGTCGTTGATCTCGAACGAGCGGTCGTCGAAGTTGCTCGACCCGACGGCGCTCCACACGCCGTCAACGGTCATCACCTTCTGGTGCAGCAGCGTCGTCTGGTACTCGAACAGGCGCACGCCGCCGGCCAGCAGCTTGCCGAAGTTGTGGTGGCCGGCGTGCTGCACGAGCGGCATGTCGGACGCCTCGGGCGAGGGCGTCATCACGCGCACGTCCACGCCGCGCTTTACGGCCGCCACGAGGGCCGCGATGCCCTCGGGGTCGGGCAGGAAGTACGGGTTCTGGATCCACAGCTTTTCGCGGGCGGTGCAGATGGCGAGGTGGTGCAGGATTTTGACCGCCGACGCCGACCCGCTGGGCCGGATGCGCGCCACGTGCGCCGTCGCGTCGCCCCGCGCGTCGAGGGCGGGAAAAGCCTCCTCGCCCGCGAAGAGTTCGCCCGTCTCGGCAATCCAGTTTTCGCTGAAAGCCGATTGCAGGTCGTGGACGATGGGGCCTTCGAGGCGGACGGACAGGTCGCGGAAGTGCTCTTTGTCCTGCGCCTCGCCCGTCCACGTGTCCACCACGCAGTGCCCGCCCACGTAGCCCACGCGCCCATCTATGACGGCGATTTTGCGGTGGTCGCGGTTGTTGAGGCGGCCCACCGTCCGCAGCTCTTTTTTGTGGTACTGGCAGAAATGGCAGCCGGCGTCCTCGATGAGCTTGCGGGCTTTTTTGCCCATCGCGCGGCTGCCGTTGGCGTCCACGAGCACGCGCACGGCGAGGCCATCGCGGGCGCGGGCGGACAGCTTTTCGGCCAGCGCGTCGCCAATGGCGCCCTCTTTCCACAGAAACGTCTCGAAGTGGATGGTGTGCTCTGCCGCGTCGAGGTCGGCAAAAAGGCGGCTGAAATAGGCGCCGTTCTCGACCGTCTCGACGCGGTTGCCATTCACGAGCGTGCCGTGGCTGAGGCCGGCGAGCGACGGCGCGAGGTCGGTAAACGAGGCGTCCGTGTCCACGTCGAAGTCGGGGTCGTAGCGCACTTTGAGCGACCACACGACCACGCACAGCCCGACGACGAGCACGCCGAGCGCGATGAGCACGAGCAGGGGGACGGAAACGGAGCCGAGAAAGAAATCCATGGATCGGGCGGGCGTTGAAACGGGGAGGGCCGGTAGCATACGGCGCGGCCCGCGACGCGGCACCGTGTTGCAGCATTGCTACGCGCCCCGCCCTCAGCGCACCGTAAAGCGAGAAACCGCGACGCGGCCAGCATACGCGCCCCCGGCAGGGAAGCGTTACCTTTGCGATCTCTTTCCCGACACCCGCCATGCGCACCTTTTCCGCCTTTTTCCTCCTCGCCGCCCTTGCCCTTCCCCTCCGCGCGCAGCAGCACACGGGCACTCTGGGGGCGGGCAGCAGCCACCGCGACGCCGACATCCCCTACGACGCCTACAAAGTGGAGCTGGCGGAAGGCCAGAAGGTCAACGTCCACCTCGAAAGCGCCGCTTTCGACACCTACCTGATCGTCGTGGGGCCGGGCGATGCGCGCTACGAAAACGACGACTTCGGCTCGACGAGTGCTTCCGAAATCGCGTTCGTGGCGCCCCGCGCAGGCACCTACACCGTCTGGGCCTCGACGTACGACAACACGGGCGCGGGCGACTACAGCCTCACCATCACGCCGGGCGGCGTGGCGCGCGTCGAAACCGTCGAGGGCCGCCTCGACCCCAACGACACGCCTCTTCCCAAAGGCGAGTACGCCGACACCCTCGAGCGCGCCATCGAGGCCGGCGCGCCGTTCGACGTGGAGCTCAGGTCGTACGGATTCGACGGCTACCTCGTGCTCCGCGCCCCGTCGGGCACGTGGTACCGCAACGACGACGACGGCGACGACACCTCGCGCAGCCGCCTCGCCGACATCGCGCCCGAAGCGGGCACGTGGACCATCATCGTCACGTCCGTCAGCCCCGACGAGTTCGGCGCCTACGACCTGCGCATTCTCACGTATCCGCGCTGAGTGGCGCCGGGTTTTTCATCAGACAACAGACGCTTTCCATGAACCGATACCTGCTGCTGCTGCTCGCCCTCGTGCTGGCGCAGTGCACCGCCACGCGGCCCCTCGACCCGGCCCCGCCGCCCGCCGACGCGCCGCCCGCCGTCGAGCCCGTGGGCGAGGAAGAAGCCGACGCCCCCGCCCTCGACGTGCCGCGCGACTGGTTTCTCCAGGCCCCCGACGAATACCCCGGCGCCGACGTGGAGGCCGCTTATGCCGCCGTCGCCGGCAGGCAGCCGCAGCCCGTCGTCGTCGCCATCATAGACTCGGGCGTGGACGTGGACCATCCCGACCTGGAAGGCCGCATCTGGACGAACGAGGACGAGATTCCCGGCAACGGCGTGGACGACGACGCCAATGGCTACGTGGACGACGTGCACGGCTGGAGCTTTCTGGGCAACGCGCAGGGCGAAAACGTCGTCCACGACACCTACGAGTTCACGCGCGAGTACGCCCGCCTGCGCCCGCGCTACGAGAACGCCAATCCCGACACGCTCAGCGAGGCCGAAGGGCAGGAGTACGAATACTTCCAGCAGGTACGCGACCTCTACCAGCAGCGCCGCCAGGAGGCCCAGCAGACGCTGCCGCAGTTCGCCTCCATCTACCAGATCGGGCGCGACCTCGTGCCGCGCATCCACCAGCACTTCGGGCGCGAAAGTGTGACGCCCGAAGACCTCGCCACCATCCCGGACAGCGACCGGGAGCTGGCGCGGGCGCGCGATTTCTACGCCTTTCTGCTCGCCAACGGCCTCACCTTTAAAGACCTCGAAGCCTACTACGAGCAGCTCAAAGGCCAGGTCGAGTACGGCTTCAACGCCGACTTCGACCCGCGCCCGATTGTGGGCGACCGCTACGACGACCCTTCCGAGCGCCACTATGGCAACGCCGACGTGAAAGGCCCCGACCCCGAGCACGGCACCCACGTGGCCGGCATCGTCGCCGCCCGCCGCGACAACGGCGTGGGCGCCCGCGGCGTGGCCGACGCCGTGCGCCTCATGGTGATCCGCGCCGTGCCCGACGGCGACGAGCGCGACAAGGACGTGGCCAACGCCCTCTACTACGCCACCGACAATGGCGCCCGCATCGTCAACATGAGCTTTGGCAAAGCCTTTTCGCCCCAGAAAGCCGCCGTGGACGAGGCCGTGCGCTACGCCGTCTCGAAAGGCGTGCTGCTCGTCCACGCCGCCGGCAACGAGGGCGAGGACAGCGACACCCAGCCCAACTTTCCCTCGCCCTACTTTCTCGACGGCGGCAAGGCCGCCACGTGGATCGGCGTGGGCGCGTCGTCGTGGGAGGTGGACAACCTCGCGGCGCCTTTCAGCAACTACGGGCGCGAGCGCGTCGATCTGTTCGCCCCCGGCGTGGACATCTACTCGACGCTGCCCGGCGGCGACTACGGCAACAACAACGGCACCAGCATGGCCGCGCCCGTCGTGAGCGGCGTGGCGGCGCTCGTGCTCTCGTACTACCCCACGCTGACGGCGGCGGAGCTGCGCACCATCCTGCTCGACGCGGCCCGCCGCTACCCCGGCGAACCCGTCGAGCTGCCCGGCGGCGACGCCGAGGTGGACTTCTGCACGCTGTCGGTCACCTGCGGCGTCGTGGATGCCGCCGCGGCCCTGGCCCGCGCCGCCCAGATCGTCCAGGCGAGGGGAGAAGGATGACGCGCCTTGCCGCCCTCGTCGCCCTCGCCGCCGCCGGCTGCACCTTTACCCCCGCGCCCGACGGCCCGGCGGCTGCCACCACGTACGCGTGGCCCGACGAGGCCACGGTGGAAGACACGTCGCGCGCCGTTTTCGAGCGCGTCCGGGCGCGCTGGGCGGCGCTGCGGCCCGACGCCTACACCTTTACCTACGAGGCGCAGTGTTTCTGCGCCGAGCGCGGCCCGTTCGAGGTGCGCGTGGCCGAGGGCCGCGTCGAAAGCACCACGCCCGACGCCCCCGACTACCGCCGCGTCACGCTCGACAGCCTCTACGCCACCGTCGCCGGCGCGTACGCGCGGGGCGCCGCCAGCGTCCGCTTCCAGTACGGGCGCGACGACTCCCTCCTCGCCGGCTTCTGGATTGACTACGACGAGGCCATGGCCGACGAGGAGATGGGCGCCCGCGTGACGCGGCTCGTCATCCCGGCGCCGTGACCGTACTCGGCCTGTCCGCTTTCTACCACGACAGCGCCGCGTGCCTCGTCCGCGACGGGCGCATCGTGGCGGCGGCGCAGGAGGAGCGTTTCAGCCGCGTCAAGCACGACGCCGCCTTTCCCGCGCACGCCGTCGCGTACTGCCTGGAGGAAGCCGGCATCGGCGCCGCCGACCTCGACCTCGTCGCGTTTTACGACAAGCCCCTTCTCAAATTCGAGCGCTTGCTCGAAACGTACGTCGCCTTTGCGCCGCGCGGGCTGGCGTCGTTCGTGCGGGCGATGCCCGTGTGGGTAAAGGAAAAGCTGTGGACGCGCGACGCCATCGAAAAGGCGCTGCCGGGCTACGCGGGCGAAATCCTGTTCTGCGAGCACCACGAAAGCCACGCCGCGAGTGCCTTTTTCCCCTCGCCCTTCGATGAGGCCGCCTTTCTCACGACCGACGGCGTGGGCGAGTGGGCCACGACCAGCTGGGGCGTGGGGGAGGGCGGCGGGCTGCGCATCCACGCCGAGCAGCACTTTCCGCACTCGCTCGGGCTGCTGTATTCGGCCTTCACGTACTTCTGCGGCTTCCGCGTCAACTCGGGCGAGTACAAGCTGATGGGGCTGGCGCCCTACGGCCAGCCCCGCTATGCCGGCGACATCCGCGACCGGCTCGTGAACGTGAAGGGCGACGGCTCGATCCGCCTCAACCTCGACTATTTCCCCTTTCCCGTCGGCCTGGCGATGACGGGCCGCCGGATGGAGGCGCTGTTCGGGCCGCGCCGCCGCCCCGAGGCGCCCCTCGCGCAGCGCGACATGGACCTGGCGGCGTCCATCCAGCAGGTGACGGAGGAGATCGTCGGGGCGATGGCCCGCCACGTGCGGCGCGAAACCGGCCTGCCGCACCTCGTCATGGCCGGCGGCGTGGCCCTCAACTGCGTGGCAAACGGGCGGCTCGTGCGCGACGGCGTGTTCGAGCGGGTGTGGATACAGCCTGCCGCGGGCGATGCCGGCGGCGCGCTGGGCGCGGCCCTCCTCGCCTACCACCGCTACGCCGGCCAGCCGCGACGCGCCCGCACCCCCGACGCCATGCAGGGCGCCGCCCTCGGGCCGGCGTTCTCAGACGACGCGGTCGAGGCGTTTCTCGACAGCCAGGGCGTGCCCTACGAAAAACTGCCCGGCGACGACGCGCTCGTCCAGCGCGCCGCCGGCCTGCTGGCCGAGGGGCTGGCCGTGGGCTGGTTCGAGGGGCGCATGGAGTTCGGGCCGCGCGCCCTCGGCCACCGCTCCATCCTCGCCGACCCGCGCGGGCGCGACGTGCAGCGCCTCGTCAACCTCAAGGTCAAGTTCCGCGAGTCGTTCCGGCCTTTCGCGCCCAGCGTCCTCGAAGGGCGGCAGGCGGACTTTTTCGAGATGGACACGTCGAGCCCCTACATGCTGCTCGTGGCGCCCGTGCGCGGCGCTCGCGCGGCGGGCGAGGGACTGGACAAACTCAGGCACGTCGCCAGCCCGCTGCCCGCCATCACCCACGTGGACGGCTCGGCGCGCGTGCAGACCGTCAGCGCCGACGCGCACCCGCTTTACGCCGCCCTGCTCGAAGCCTTCGAGGCGCTCACGGGCGTGCCCGTGCTCGTCAACACCAGCTTCAACGTGCGCGGCGAGCCCATCGTCTGCACGCCCGAGGACGCCTACCGGTGCTTCCGCAACACCCACCTCGACGCCCTCGTGATGGGGCGGTGCGTGCTCGAAAAGCGCCGCATCCCCGGCGCCGAAAAGGAGGTGCTCTCGCCCCAGCAGATCGCCGCCACCTACGGCCTCGACTGACGGCGCGGCGCAACCAACCCGGCGCGGCGCGCATTGGCCTTCCAGATCAACCCCTGCTCCCATGGCGGTTTCGACGGAGCGCTTCGACCGCGAGGTCAAGGGGCCGCGCTACGCCGCAGCGGGCATTCCCGAGGTGTGGATCGTGCTGCCCGAGCGGGGACGCGTCGAGCGGTACTGGCAGCCCGAAGGCGGGCAGTACGTGCGCGTGGAAAACGTGACGCGGGAGGGCACGGTGCCCGTGGACGCGCTGCCGGCGTGGGCGCCCGTCGTCGTAGCGGACGTGTTGCGGTAGCGGCGCGGGCGGGCGCATCTCCCGCCCGGGTGGCGCGTTGGGGCCGCATTTGCTTCTGCCCCACGCCATGCCCAAGTCTATCAACCGGTTACAGGCCGGGTTTTTTCTCGTCCTGCTCGTCGCCGTCTCGCTCGCGTTTCTGGGACTGATCCAGGATTTCCTGCTGCCGCTGTTCTGGGCCGTGGTGCTGTCGGTGATTTTCCGCCCGCTCTACGGCTGGTACGTGCGCAAGCTGGGCGGGCGCACCGGCCTGGCCGCCGGGCTGGGCGTCGTCACGATCTGCCTCGTGGTGCTGCTGCCCATCTTTCTCGTCGGGCTGGCCGTCGTGAATGAGGCGCAGAGCGTGTACGGGCAGATCACGTCGGGCGAGATCAGCGTGCAGGATGGGCTGGCCTACCTCGAAGCGCAGATTCCACCTTTGCAGCGCTTCATGCAGCGCTTTGGCGTGGACACGACGCAGCTGCGCGACCAGGTGGCGGGCGCCGTCGCGTCGGTCAGCCAGGGCGTGGCGGCGCGTGTGCTCGTGTACGGCCAGAACGCGCTTTCCTTCGCGGTGCAGTTTTTCCTGATGCTCTACCTGCTCTATTTCTTTCTGAAAGACGGCGACCGCCTCGTCGAGCGCATGATCCGCGTGCTGCCGCTTGGCGACCAGCGCGAGCGGCGCCTGCTGGGGCGCTTTGCCGACGTGTCGCGCGCCACGCTCAAGGGCACCCTCATCGTCGCCGCCGTGCAGGGCGCCCTCGGCGGCCTCTTTTTCGCGTTTCTGGGCATCCAGGGCGCCGTGTTCTGGGGCGTCGTGATGACGCTGCTGTCCCTTTTGCCCGCCATCGGGACGGCGCTGGTGTGGGCGCCGGCGGCCATCATCCTCTTTTTCACCGGCCACGCCATCAAAGCCCTCATCCTCGTGCTGGCGGGCACGGTCGTCATCGGGCTGGTGGACAACCTGCTGCGGCCCATCCTCGTCGGGCGCGACGCCGGGATGCCGGACTACCTCGTGCTGCTGGCCACCATTGGCGGGCTGACGCTGTTCGGGCTGTCGGGATTCATCATCGGGCCGGTGCTGGCGGCGCTGTTTCTGACGACGTGGAACATCTTTGCCGACGATTTCTCGCACCTCGACAACCCCGAGTCCGAGCGGCTGCTCGTGGTGCCGGGCGAGGGCGCGGTGCCGCGTGCCCAGGTGCCGGAATAGCCCTCTCCGTCAGCCCCCGAGCCGCCGGGCGATGGCGTCGGCAAAGCGCGCTTCCGCGCCCGGATTCGTGGCCAGGTACAGGTGCGGCTCGACGAGTTCGAGTTCCATGAGCCGCAGCGCGCCGTTTTGCACGAGGCCGTCCACGCGGGCGTAAAGCGGCGTCTCGGGCAGCGCGGCCAGGAGCGCGGCGCCCTGGGCGACCAGCGCGGCGGAGGGCCGGTACGCCTGCTGCTGCCCGCCGTGCTGCGGCTGCACGCGGAAGTCGCCCGCGCGCGGCGTCTTGACGAGCGCGTGGCTGAAGCGTCCGTCGAAATAGACGAGCGACACCTCGCCCCCGGCAATCTGGGGCAGAAAAGGCTGCACCAGCACGTCGCCGCGCGCCAGCAGGGCCGCGAACCGGTGCTGGTGCGCGTCGGCCTCCGCCGCGGCCACGCGCCACGTCTCGAAAGCGCCGCCCGACACGGCAGGCTTCACGACGGCCTCGGCCCAGCCCTGCGCGGCCAGCACGTCCGCCAGCCGGCTGCCCGCGCCCGGCCACGCCGTCGGCACGACGGGCACGCCGGCCCTTTCCAGCCCGCGCAGGTACGTTTTGTCCACGTTAGCAAGCATGATGGCAGCCGCGTTGAACAGCGGGACGCCCGCGCGGTCGCGCGCCGCAATCCACGCCCGGAAACGGTCGAGGTGGTGGAAATAATCCCACGTCGAGCGCACGACGATGGCGTCGAAGGCCGCCCAGTCCACGCCCGCGTCGTCCCACACGGCGGGCACCGCCCGGATGCCGCGCGCGGCGAGGGGGGCGAGGGCGAGGCGGTCGTCGGCTGTGCCCTCGGGGGCGGCGGCGTACGTGACAAAGGCGATGGAGCGCGGCACGGGCTTCGGGGTTTGGCCGCAGACTACGCCACACGCCCCTGCCACCGATGCGCCTCGAACTGCTTCCGCCGCTTTTCACCGACTCCTTTCCCTGGACGCGCTGGGAGGCGTTTCTGCGCACGGCGACGCTTACCCTCGACCGCCCGCGCGGCGCCTTCCACCCCCACCACGCCGACATCCGCTACCCCCTCGACTACGGCTACGCCGAGGGCACGTCCTCGGGCGACGGCGACGCCGTGGACGTGTTCGTGGGCACGGGCCGGACGGGGCTGGCCGGCGCCATCGTCACGCACGACCGGCAAAAGGGCGACTGCGAGGTGAAGCTGCTCTGGAACTGCACGCCATCCGAGATCTACTGCGCCCTCGGCTTCGTCAACTTCGCCCCCGAAAAGCTCGTCGGGCGCGTGGCCCTGCGCCGCCCCATGCGGGCGTTGTGGGATTTCGGAACGGGGGAAAACACCCCGTAGGGGCGCGCCGTGGTGCGCCCGTTCGCCTGCATCCGCGCAGGACGTGCCACGGGGCAAGCGGGGCGTCCCTACACGTGCTCCCCATCCGGCGCCCCGCGCCCCGGCGGGCGTCACGCACCGCTTCCCAGCATCCGCTGCACGAAGGCCGGCAGGGTAAACATGGCCCCGTGCAGGTCGGCGTGGTAGTAGCGCAGCCTGTCGGCAAAAGGCGCGAGGCGCTGGCGGGCGCGGGCGGCGTCGAAGTCGCGCACGGGGTGGTACGCTTTGCTCGCCATCGTAAACGACCACGTGCCCATCGGATACGTGGGGATGGAGGCGAGGTACGTGGCCACGTGCGGAAACAGCGACCCCAGAAACGACTGCGCCGCCCGGATGGCGTCCTGAAACGCCGGGTCGAACGGCGACTCGGACTGCGAGGCCAGGATGCCGTCGGGCTTGAGGATGCGCACGCAGTCGCGGTAGAACGCCTCGCCGAAAAGCCCCTCGGCAAAGCCCACGGGGTCCGTCGAATCCACGAGCACCACGTCGTACGTCGCGTCGGCGGCGTTTTTGACGAACGCGATGCCGTCCTCGACGCGCAGGTCGAGGCGCGGGTCGCCGAAAGCACTGGCCACGCGCGGGAAAAACTGCTTCGACGCCTCCACCACGGCCCCGTCAATCTCGACCAGTTCCACCTTTTCGAGCGAGGGGTGGCGCAGCAGCTCGCGCACCGTCCCCCCGTCGCCCCCGCCGATGACGAGCACGCGCCTCGGGCTGGGCAAAAGGCAGAGGGCGGGGTGGCTGAGCATCTCGTGGTACACGAACTCGTCGCGCTCGGTCAGCATCACGA